>JAJYBT010000621.1 GCA_021778875.1 Acidobacteriota bacterium
TCGACGAGCCGGGCTTTGCGACACGCACTGCGACACATGCTGAGATTCACAACATCGTCGGCATGGAGAACGAGCGCGCCACCTACGATGGCCTGCTGAAGCTGCGGCCCGATGAGCGCCCCTTTGTGCTGACGCGCGCCACCTACGCCGGCGGCCAGCGCTTTGGCTTTACGTGGACGGGCGACAATTCATCCACCTGGAATCACCTGCGCCTTTCCACACAGATGCTTCTCAATCTCGGCATGAGCGGCATCTCGATGGTGGGCGACGACATAGGGGGATTCAACGGCTCGCCGCAGCCTGACCTGCTGACGCGCTGGATCGAGATGGGCGCATTCAATCCCATGTTCCGCGACCACACCACGCTCGGCTCGCTGCCGCAGGAGGTGTGGGTCCACGGCCCGCGGCAGGAAGCCATCCGCCGCCACTATATCGAGACGCGCTATCGCCTCATGCCCTACATCTACACGCTGGCCGAGGAGGCCTCGCGCACGGGCCTGCCGCTGGTGCGGCCGCTCTTCCTTGAGTTTCCGAGCGATTTTGACGCGGCGGATTCGGAGTTCATGCTGGGCCGCTCGTTTCTGATTGCGCCGCCCTCGCTGCCGGACATGGTGGATGACTACGCTGTGGCCTACCCGCCGGGGCCGTGGTTCGACTTCTGGACGGGCGAGAAAATGCAGCCTCAGCCACCGCAGCCCGACATCACCCAGATCGCGGACACCGTTGCCAACGGCGAGTCCCTGTCCAAATTCCCGCCGCCGCACATGATTCACCCCACGCTCGAAACGCTGCCTGTCTATGTGCGCGGCGGCAGCATCATTCCCATGCAGCCGCTGGTGCAGAGCACGGACGAGACGCCCAACGGTCCGCTCGAACTGCGCGTCTATCCGGGGCCGCAATGCGAGGGCTCGCTCTATCTCGACGACGGACATACCTTCCGCTACAAGCAGGGCGAGTACCTGCGGCAGGGCTTCACCTGCAAGGCTGAGGGCAACGCTGTTGCGCTCGACTTCGGTGTGCGCGAAGGCAGTTGGAAGCCGTGGTGGAAGAGCATCGAGGTTGTCGTCTACGGCTGGCCGTCAGAGCATGCCGGCGCGAAGCTGTCGGGCTCAACTGAAGCGCTGAAGACGCGCTACGATGCGGCGCAGCACGCGCTGCATGTTGTGATTCCCGATGTGGCAGGCAAGCAGGAGCTGCGCATCGCAGAGTAGGAGATACCCTCATTGCGAAGGCTCAATCAGCGCAGCAGGTTGAGCCTTCGCGAAAGGTTGATCTGCATTCAGTTGCTCACGAAAAACCTATTCAATCTGCGTGGCTGTCACCACCACCTGCATGCCACCCTTGCTGTCAAGAGAGTCTGACGTGAAGACCACGGTGGGCTTGCCGATGGGAATGAGAACGGTTGCCTGCCATTTGTTTTGACGAATGACGGGAGGTTCGTGGAGGCTTGGGTCCGTGGGACTGGGAAGGCTGCTCACATCCGCAGTCAGTTTGATGGAGAGTTGCTGCCCGACTTCCAGAATGGGTCGCATATCAATGTTCACGCCGACATCCACGTATTGATATTGCAATCCACTCTGCGGACCGGCAGTTGTAGTGGCGATTGGAATTCTGGCCCCGGTGCGGATGTAGCCGAAACTACCTTGGGGGTCGGTGCTGACGTTGGTTGTGTAGGTGCGGCTGTTGACGGGCTTGCCGTCTGCACCGGTCTCCTGGATCAGAAATGAAAGATGGTAGAAGTGAACGGGGGCCTCCGGGGCCTTCGACGTAATTTGGGCCTTGGAGTCGTCTGGAGCTTTGGAGGCTTCTTGAGCAAAGGCTTTATGCCCGACGGTCAGGGCAACGAGCAGCAGGCAGCAATAGAAGGTGATCTTGCGCATGGGATTCTCCTTAGTTCGTGCCCGGCGCGGGCGGTTCGAGTGGCGAAATGTGGATGGCGGCGATGCGGAGCGGTTCGTTCGATTTCTTTTGCGCCTCCAGAAGTGCCTGACGCTCAGATTCTGGAGATTGAGTGGCGAATGCAACGAGCGCCTGTTCCTCAGGCGTAAGCGGCTGCGGCGTGGGGAAGACGTCGAGCTTGGGCAGCGGAGCCGGGTGCGCCGCAACTTGAACAAGATGAGGCTTTCTTGGTACGCGCCGCGCAGTTGCCTGAGTGTGCAACGGGCGTGCGTCGGGTAGCTGCTTGTCGTGGGCGGCAACCACGGGCGCGTTTTGCGATCGCAGCGTTCCGGCTGCATGGCCCGAAGGCGCCCCACCTTTCTTTGGTCCTGACAACACAAGAAGCAGCACGCAAGCTGCGGCTGGCATGGCGATGGCCCAGAGCAGCCAACGGCGGCGTGGCGATGCGGTAGAGGCAGCCTCTCTGGATGCGCCAACACGGGCCAGAATGCGCTCGCTGAGGCCGGAGTCAGCGCCGGGGTCGCCGTAGGTGCGCAGGGCAGAGTCGAGCAGGAGATCGAGATTGTCTTGCTCAGGCATAGCGCGTCTCCTCCACGGTCGCGAGTTTCTGGCGCAGCATCTGGCGGGCCCGCTGAAGACGCGTGCGGACCGTGCCCTCGGGGATACCGAGAACCTTGCCTATCGCGCGGGAATTCAATTCGTCGAAAGCAGAAAGTACCAACGGCACACGAAGCTCCTCGGGCAAGGCATCGATCAAAGCATGCATCGTGGCCTCCCGGCTTGCAGCCAGCGCTGCCTGCTCCGGACCCGCCTGGCGCGACGGTGGGTCCATCTCCGGACTGGCGTCGAGTGACGCGAGCGTTGACCCCTCCGCGCGCGGACGCCGGTCGACGGCGATGCGCCACGCCACGCGAGCCAGAAATGCGCGCTCATTCTCGGCATTGCGCCATCCGCCATTGCGATAGAGCTTCAAAAAAGTCTCCTGCACAGCGTCTTCCGCATCGTGCTTGTTCTGCAGCACCGCATACGCAACCCGAAAGACGAAGCGCGACTGGCGCTCAACCAGTGCCGTGAACTCAGCCTCTTCCTCGGTGGTCAAGACGTGGCAGTCTCCCGTGGCCGCAGCCGGACGATGTACGCCGTATACACATGCTAAGACGGAGAGCGGACGCGGGGTGTTCGGATATTTTGCAATCGGACGATGAAAATAAAACGGCCCGCTTCTCGTGTTGAGAAGCAGGCAAATTTTCTTCTCGTTATGGAAGAGCGTTACGCCTTGTGTACAGTGAGCGACCTCAGGTCTGCGACTCCTGTTCGGTTCAGGCGCGCAGCGCGCAAAAAAGAAAATCCTCCATCCTG
>JAJYBT010000622.1 GCA_021778875.1 Acidobacteriota bacterium
GCTGGGCGTCCAGTTGCAAAGGATGGGGAGAGCTGGTTGTCTGGCCGCCGGCGGCCGCGGGCTGGGCGCCTTCAGCAGGTTTTTCAGTCTGCTGCCCTGCGGGAAGTGCGCCGGGAGGTGCCACTTGCGCCGAGAGGAATGCGGGAATTCCTGCCGCCATCAGGCCCCAGAACGTGGTTGCACGCAATGCCTCGAACATGGCTGTCAGTATACGAGGTGAGCCGGGGCCCAGTATCGCCCGAACGGTCGATTGCCGCGGTCGTGCCGCGCTTGCAGCGCAGGCCTGCGGACTGGGCCGGGTGATTGCATGGGCGCTGCGGAATTGTGTTGCCGGTGAAGATTTTCTGCGGTACGGACTTCCGCCATTGCGGGTGAGGCGGTACGGCGATATAACCTAGGCAGTACATGGATTCCCCTTCCCCAACGCCGCAGCGACGCGGAATGGAGGCGTTTGCCTCACGCGACTTCAGGCGATATCAACTGGCGCGCAGCGCCGTGATTCTGGGCGCTGAGGCGCAGGCGGTTGCGGTTGCGTGGCAGGTTTACTCCATCACCCACCGTGCGCTGGACCTCGGTTACACGGGGTTGGCGCTGTTTCTGCCGGGACTGCTGTTTCTGCTGCCCGCGGGCCATGTGGCAGACCGCTTCGACCGGCGGCATGTGATCATGCTGTGCTATGGATTGCAGGTGTTCTGCACGCTGGCGCTGGTGGAGTTTGCGCGCGCCGGAATGCATCGCGTTTTTCCCATTTACGCGGTGCTGTTTCTGGTGGGCACGGGCCGGGCGTTTTCCGGACCGGCCAGCTCGGCGCTGATTCCGCATCTGGTTCCGGAGCAGCATTTTGTGAATGCGGTGACGTGGGGCGGCGCTATTTTTCAGTTCGCCAACATGACCGGGCCGGCGCTGGGCGGGCTGCTGTTCACATTTCCGCTGGCGAGCCTGCTGCCGGGCACAGAGCTTGCCGGGCCAGGGATTGTCTACGTCTTTACCCTGATTACGCTAGCGTGGTTTCTGGTGCTGGTGGGCAGCCTGCAGGTGCGGCCGGGGCGCATGGAGCACGAGGCGGCCTCGTTGCAGGTGCTTCTGGCCGGCTTCCAGTATGTCCGGCGTTCGTCTCTGCTGCTGGGGTCGTTTTCGCTGGACCTGTTTGTGGTGCTGCTGGGCGGGTCAGTGGCGCTGATGCCGATTTTTGCGAATGAAATTCTCCACACCGGTCCGCGCGGGCTGGGCATGCTGCGTGCGGCTCCGGCGGTGGGCGCGCTGGTGATGTCGCTGACGATGGCGCGGTTTCCCATCAGCCGCAAGGCAGGCAAGCGGCTGTTTATCTGTGTGGGAATCTACGGCGCGGCCATTGTGATTTTCGCGCTGTCGCGCAATTTGTGGCTTTCGATGGCGGCGCTGGCCGCGAGCGGCGCGGCGGACATGATCAGCGTGATTATCCGCGGCTCGCTGCTGCAACTGGCCACTCCGGCGCAGATGCGCGGACGGGTGAGCGCGGTGAATTCGCTGTTCATCGGGGCGTCGAATGAGTTTGGCGAGTTTGAGAGCGGGCTCACGGCGCAGTGGTGGGGCGCGGTGCGGGCCACCCTGGTGGGCGGAATTGGCGCGCTCGTCGTGGCCGGGACGTGGGCGACTCTGTTTCCGGGGCTGCGCCATGCCGACGAGCTGACCGCCGAAGCGCTGCGGCCGCGCGCTGCCAAGCCGCAGGAAGCCACGGCGGGACTCTGACGTCGACGCTCCGCCCGGTGCGCGGTGCGCTTACCGTTGCAGCAGGTCGATGGGCTGGGTGAAGTCCGTGACGCGGATATGCCGGGCCAGCGAGGGGTGCTGGCGCTGGAGCGCCAGATACATCTCCCACGCGACGCGGCGGTAGCTGAAGTGCCCGGCGGGGCCGGAGCGCAGCTCGCTGATGTACTGGGCCTCGGCGAAGTCCATCTTAAATAGACATCTGATGCGCGTGGCGAGCGGGAGCAGGTACAGGGCTGACTGGGCGGCCTCGGGTGCCGAACTGGCAGCGATGCGCGCGCTGGCGGCGTGGGCGGCCGCGATGGCTGTCTGATAGTCGGCCACGATACCCGCTTCAGCCAGACCGGCCACGTCGCCGGATTCAGGCGTCTCATAGCCGTGCAGCGCGGTGAATCCCTGGAGTATCTGCGTGGAGCGGCGATGGCGGTGCATGTCGCGGAATCCGCCGATGTCCATGAGGATGTCAAAGCGGAGAGCGGCCCCGGCATGGAAGGCGCGGAGCGCTTCATCGTGCTTGCCGCGGTGGCGCAGGCCCAGCTCAATGACTTCGTCGATGCGGGAGGCGGGAAGCCCGGCAACGAGGTTGCGAATCTGCCGGTATGGATGGTGGCTGGCGGAGTAAAGCAGCGTTGCGGCCAGCTCGACTTCCAACGATTCGGTGCGCTCGACGAGATCGACGACGGGCGCTGCGGCGATGGGAACCTGTCTGAAGAGTTCAGCCGCTGCCTGCGCTAGTTCGGCCTGCGTCTGCATTGCGTATTGATTCGGCTCGGCGTATTTGACGAGCGTGGGCGCGGTGCGGACCTCGCGGGTAAGCAGGCTGGCGGCCTCGGCGGCCAGCTCGGGGTCGGCTGCGAGTTTGGCAACGAAGGCTGCGCCGGCCTGGGCGTTGATGTTCCAGGCTGGGCCGGTGGCGGCTTCGCGCAGCTTGTTCCCCAAATCGCGAATCTCCGCGGCGGGGTGCGACAACAGGCGTGAGACCTGCGTCTCCAGGGTGCGGGCGTTCACAATCTGGCCGAGAGAGGTATTGGTGGCCAGAGGGAGCAGGTAGCGGGCCACGTCAAAGGCGCGGGCCTTCAGCGTGCGCTCGTAGGCCTCGGGCTTCATGGTTTCGGGGCGGGCAACGCGCTGGCGCAGAGTGTCGAGGACCGCCGCCGTGGTGCGCTCATAGGTGGCAAAGAGGCCCTTGACGGTGTCGGCATAAAGCTGTGCCGAGGCGGTATCTTCTCCAAAATCAGGAAAATACCAGCCGGACTTGAGGAAGTTCTGGTAGCGGGTGGAGCGCTCCTGGCCATCCCAGCGCTGCTCGTCGACGAGGACGATTGCGGCCATCAGGCTGAGGCGTTCGACGGCCAGGGCGACGTGAGCCAGGTCGGCGATGGAACGGTGGCCGTACTGGAAATAGAAGGTGTTGAGGAACTGCTCGGCGCGCTGGGCGCTGATTTCAATGAGCGACTCGCGCATGGAGAGCGAGGAGCGGGAGTACTTGGCCATGGAGATCGG
>JAJYBT010000623.1 GCA_021778875.1 Acidobacteriota bacterium
CCCTTCCGCTGATCTGCGCGGCGCTCTACCCCCGACCGACGGCGAACACTTCGCGGCGGTAACTGATCCCAAGCTGGTGGGCGAGTTACTGCGGACACTGGACGGCTACGGGGGTACTTTTACCGTGGCCTGCGCGATGCGCCTCGCCCCCTATGTCTTCGTTCGCCCCGGCGAGCTTCGCAAGGCCGAATGGGCGGACATTGACCTTGACGCAGCGGAATGGCGCTATCACGTAACCAAGACGGACTCCGACCATATCGTGCCCCTGGCGACTCAAGCGGTGGCGATCCTGCGCGAGCTTCACGCCCTCACCGGCACCGGGCGCTATGTCTTCCCTGGGGCGCGCACCAATGGCCGACCGATGAGCGATAACGCGATCCTGGCGGCAATGCGGCGCATGGGCATCCCTGCCGACCAGATGAGCGGTCATGGCTTCCGGGCGATGGCGCGGACGATCCTAGACGAGGTGCTGGGGGTACGTCCTGACCTGATCGAGCACCAGCTAGCCCATGCCGTGCGAGACGCGAACGGACGCGCCTATAACCGCACGTCGCACCTGCCCGAGCGGAAGGCGATGATGCAGCAATGGGCCGACTACCTGGACAAGCTCAAGGCCGGCGCGGACGTGATACCGCTGCACGGCGCAAGCGCACGATGATCTGACCGATTTAGCCGCGCCTAGGCTGATCCCTGAAAACCCGCGACCCTTGGCGGGCTGGGCCGAAGTAGGAAAGACCGGGCCGACGGCAGAGGCCAGCACGATGCGTAAAGTCGCGGCGATGGCTGATGAACTTGCCCAGCGGATCGAGAATCGGGTGCGAACGGAAACGGCAGGCGATGTAGCGCAATGGACTTGACATGTTAGCAGGCGCCATGCGAACATGCTTGTAGAGGGATAAAGCCGCACCGTGATGCGGAATACGAGATTCTCCCACTACCGCTCGCTTCTGGGATCGGTCGCCCTCGAAGAACACTAGCCTAGCGATTGCTGGGCTTTTTTACGCCCGCCTCACACATTGCATCGGCATGCGTAAGCACACAAATGGACAGCTAAGTACGTTCGGTATAAGCTTTCACCTGCTCGGGGATCGTTCGCCCTGAAGAAACACCACCCGCCACCGTAACCGGTCGCGGGTTTTTTTACGCCCGTACCACACGGGTGCCCCGAGGGGCGATTGCCAGATAAACGGTGATCGCCCCTTTTTTCGTTGACCCGCTTCGGCGGGTTTTTTTTCGCCCATAGGAAATGAAAAATGGAAACGATGAAAACTGAAATGCCTGACCGCTTTATGCGTCTGCCCGAGGTAATGGAACAGGTCGGCTATCGTCGAAGCGCGATCTACCAGCTTGTCCAAAAGGGAGAGTTCCCGGCACCGTGCCCACTTGGTGCGCGAGCCGTGGGCTGGCTCCAGTCGGAAGTATCTCGTTGGCTGGCCGCCCGCGTGGCAGCCCGTAAAGCCGCTCTGACCGGGGGTGCAAAATGAGCAACGGCCCCGAGCAAGATTCGCCCGAGGCCGCCCTAGACAAGCGCCATCTTACAGCAGGATCATTCCCGCGCCGTCCTGCCACCGTCACCAGTGCAGTGCTGGCCGCCATGCTGCGGGGCAAGCAACTGACTGGACTGGATGCTGTCACTGGGGCATCGACAACGCGACTCAGTGATGTCGTTTATCGCCTGGATCGTCAATACGATTGGACGATCCAGCGCCGCGACATGGCCGCCGGAACATGCGACGGTCGGATAGCCTGGGTCACCTGCTATTGGCTCGGCGAGGCAACTATCGCTGCTGCCTTCGACCGCGGCGCTGCCGCGTGGATCGAGTCAGTCGCACAGGCCCGCGCCGACCAGCGCCAAGAGGTCGGCAAGTGTCGGCTAATAGCCGCTCGACGAAATCAGATCCGGCTCGCCGATCCCCGCCAAGAGTCACTGTTTGAGGCACGGTATGGGAATTGACCAGGGCGAACGCCAACGCCAGCGAAGGGCCGACAAGCCGACGAAGATGCACCCCATTGCTGCCATCGAAAAGCGCGTGATTGATTCGCCTGCATTCGCCGACCTGTCATTTTCCGCGCGGGCCGTGTTGCTGCTGCTCTGTCGCAACCTCGAAAAGGGAAAAAACGGCCACATTCAACTGTCGGAGGCACAGGGCTGTGAAAACGGCATCGAGCGGAAAACGCTTCGGCGCGCGCTCGCTGACCTGCTGGCGCACCAGCTCGTCGCCATGACGCGGAAGGGCGGCAAGGTTCAAGGTCAATGCAATCGTTACGCACTGACCTGGCTGCCGGTCAAAGCCCGCGCAGGTATCCATGCCGACCATTTCAAGCTCGACGCGTGGCGGTCCTGGACGGCACCCGAAGGCGAAAAAACTGGGTGCCGAAAATGTCCCCCAGATAGTGCCCAAAATGTCCCTTTGATGCCGAACCACAGCCCGAAAATGTCCCCTACACCGGGGGACAAAAAGGGACTTATTGAAGTAGTACCAATACGAGGTGTTTCTGCACCACCTGCTGCACCTCCGACCGGCACGGCACCCGCCTGGATGCTCGCCGACCTCGCCCGTCTCGAAGCGGCTGGGCTTGCTGGGTGGAACTGCTACCAGGTACCGCTGACCCCGACCACCCGCATACCGGCCCGAGCATCGCGCCACCACTGACACCCACCGACGGAGACCAAGACAATGGACAAGCAACCCGCTGACGAAAAGCTTTACGAACTCGAAATCACCACCTGCGACGATGGCGACCTGCTGCTGGAGCAAGGGCTGTGCTGGAGCTGCGATGAGCGCGTCACTGTGCGCCTGCACCCGTCACACTTCCCCTTGCTGGGCGACTATGCCGGTCTCGTGCCTGTCGGCGACGTGGCGAGGGCGACCACCCGCCTGCGCGACCGCCTCGTGATCATGGCGTCGCTGGTGCGGGCGCACACCCAACCCGGCGACCCGCTGCGCCTCGTCACTGAAGACCTGATGCGGCAGGAGGCCACCGGGCACGAATCCCGGCCCGTGGCTGCGTTTTCTCCTGACGCTGGGAATGATGGCCTATCCGCCGCTCAGGAATCGACTGGCGGCGATTCTGGGCAACCCTGTCTGCTTTAGCACAGCCCTTTCACATTGCTGGAGAACACCACGATGACGACGAAACGGAAACCACCGACGACCGCCTGGAAGCCTGGCACGTCCGGCAATCCACGAGGCAAGAGAGCCGGAACGAGGAACAAGGCCACAGAGATGGTCATGACGCTCATGGAG
>JAJYBT010000624.1 GCA_021778875.1 Acidobacteriota bacterium
GTCTGCTTACGCCGGCGCTCCTCCAGAGTCAGCGAAAAAGAACGCAGCCGCAAAGAAAGCTGCGCAGCCGGCCAAGCCTTCCGTGGAAGAGCAGATTGAGGCGCTGCGCCGCGACCTCGAGAACCAGATCGACAGCCTGAAGACGGATCTGTCTGAGAAGGATGCACAGCTCAAGCAAGCCCAGCAGACCGCCGCCGAAGCGCAGGCTGCCGCAGCCAAGGCTGAGGCTGAAGCCGCTGCACAGCAGCAGGCAGCCACTGAGAACACAGCCGCTGTCACAACGCTGCAATCCACCGTGAATGACCTCAAGGCCAACTCGACGTCCCTGGCCACCACCATCTCCGACGAGACGTCTGAGATTAAGAAGGCGATCGCAAGCCCTGACGAGATTCACTTCAAGGGCATCACGCTCTCGCCCACCGGCTCCTTCATCGCGGCCGAAACCGCGTGGCGCCAGGGCGCAACCGGCGGCGGTCTGAACACCCCGTTCACCGGCGTGCCGCTCCAGAACTCTGACTACGCTCAGCTCAGCGAGTTCCAGGGCTCCGGCCGTCAGTCCCGTCTGGCCCTCAAGGCCATCGGCAAGCTCGACAAGATGACGCTGACCGCCTACTACGAAATGGACTGGCTCGGTACCGGCATCACCTCCAACAACAACCAGTCCAACAGCTACGTCCTGCGCCAGCGCCAGTTGTGGGCCGATGCCCGCCTGAACAATGGCTGGGACTTCTCCGGCGGCCAGGGCTGGTCGCTCGCTGCGGAAACCACCAAGGGACTGCAGAGAGGATCTGAGATTCTGCCGTCGACCATCGATCCTCAGTACGAAGCTGGCTTCGTGTGGACGCGCCAGTACAGCTTCCGCGTGACCAAGGACTTCAGCAAGAAGGCCTCCTTCGGCGTGTCCGCTGAAAATGCTGAGACTCTGAATCCTGCCGGCGCCAGCCTGCCCACCAACCTGCTCATCGGCACCGCGGGCAACGGCGGAGGCCTCTACAACCCCACCGCGAACTACTCCTTCAACCTCGCGCCAGACATGATCGCCAAGCTGGCGGTTGAGCCCGGCTGGGGCCACTGGGAACTCTTCGGCATCGGCCGCTTCTTCCGTGACCGCATCTATCCCACCGAAGCCACGCCTTACAACGACACCAAGGTCGGCGGCGGCATCGGCGGCGGCTTCCGTGCTCCTCTCTTCAACAACAAGGCCACCATCGGCCTCAAGGGCCTCTGGGGCCAGGGCGTTGGCCGTTACGGCTCGTCCACCATTGCGGACATCACGCTGCGTCCGAATGGCACCATCTCGCCGCTGCACGGCTTCTCGGCCCTCAGCACGGTGGAGCTCAACCCCACGTCCCGCCTCAACCTCTACTTCAACTACGGTGGCGACTACATCGGCCGCGACTACACCCTGGCCAGCAACGGCACCACGCAGGTCGGCTACGGCACGCGCACTGCCGACATGACCGGCTGCGCCGTGGAACCGAATCCTTCCGGCTCCAACGCCCCCGGCTTCAACCCTGCCAACCCGGCTCACTGCGGCGCCAACAACAAGGATGTGCAGGAGTTCACCGCCGGCGACTGGTACTACTTCTACAAGGGACCCAAGGGCGGCCTCCGCATGGGCCTCCAGTACAGCCGCTTCCAGCGCGACCTCTGGTCGGGCAACGGTGGCCTCACCAACCCCGGTGGCGGCGCTCGCGGCATCGACAACATGTTCTGGACCTCGTTCCGCTACTACCTGCCGTAAGCCACGCAATCGTAGCGTCACGCAGAACAACAGAAAGGGCAGCCCCGCAACGGGCTGCCCTTTCCGCTTTCCAGCTCTGCGTAACGCTTGCCGTTGTTTCTAATTCACGCGCGGCTCGCCCGTCGGCAGAAACGCCACTCCCGCAACATCCTTCCCAGACGCCAGCACATCCCGCAGCCGCTCCGGATTCGGCCCGCTGCGCGCCTCCGCATCTTCCACCAGCCGCAGCGCGCTGGCCGGCTTTGTCCCCGCAGGCAGCCGAAAGATCCATGGCACATTCGTCGACGTAAGCTTCTGGTCATCGCTCAGCGCCACCAC
The DNA here is from genome assembly GCA_021778875.1 of Acidobacteriota bacterium. Next base: position 2,063 of record JAJYBT010000624.1, read on the forward strand.
CGGCACAAAAGCCTTCAGCGCCAGTTGCTCCGCCAGATGCGCCCCGGCGCGGTCCAGCGCCACAATCGCCAGCGCATGCTCATCCCATAGCGCATGCACCAGCTGCGTAGAGGCGACGCCCCAGTTCTGGTCGCTCGCCACCGGCAGCAGCTCAATCGTCCGTCCCCTGGCCGCGCCTTCCGCCACCTGCGCCTTCATCTCGGCGGACTCGGCAATCTTGCCGGCCTGCGGCCCGAACAGCACCACCCGCAGCGGCGCAGCCGGAACATTGCCTCGCTGCGGCCCCTCGTACTGCACGCCATCCTCGCCCACACGCGCATAGGGCTGCGGCTGCGCTGCGCCCGTCTGCTCTGCCGCCGTGCTCTTCGGCGCCTGCGGCTCTGCCATCGACGCGGGACGATACGTAATCTCGCCGTTGTGAACCTTGCCCAGATACATCGGCGCAACATTCTTCTGGTTCGGGTCAAAGACCATGTGCCCCGTTACGCCGTCATATTCCTGAATGTCCGCCAGTGCATCATGTATCCGCGCGCGATTCAGGCCCGCGCGGCAAATCGAGTCCAGCAGTTCATTCATCGCGTCATACGCCAGCGCGGCAAACTGCTCCGGCTTCTCCTGGAAGCGCTTTTCATATCGCTCGTTGAACCGCACCCACCGCGGATTCCTGCTGTTGGCGTCGTACGGAAACACCGCTTCGAAGCCCTCTGCGGCAGAGCCGGCCTGGGCCAGCATCTCCGGCCCCAGCGTCCGATACGATCCGAACACGCGCTGCTTCATCCCCAGCGACTGCATCTGCTTCAGGATGTTTGCCGTCTCCGTCTCGTCCGCCCAAAGCACAATCGAGTCCACGCGCGATGCGCGAATCACCTTCAGCTGGCGCGTAAAATCCGTATCGCCCGGCATGTACTTCTGCTCAATGATGATCGGATGTCCCAGTCTTCGCGCCGCATCGCGGACCTTGGGAACACCCATGCGCCCGTAGCGATTGTTCACGCGCAGAATCGCGGTGCGCTTCATTCCCAGCTCCGTGTACATGTGCCGCGCCAGCGTGAACGCTTGCACGCGGTCATCCTGCAGATCCGTGAAGTACCACGGGATGTACGTCTCGGGAATCGTCGGGTCCGTCGATGCCGAATTGACAATCGGGATCTCCGCCTTCAGCGCAACGCGCAGAATAATGTGC
>JAJYBT010000625.1 GCA_021778875.1 Acidobacteriota bacterium
ATCCGAAGGTGACGGGCAGGATGCTGAGCGAGCGTCTGGGCAAGTGGCACTTCTGGCTGTTTCTGATCGGCTTCCACATAACCTTCGACACCATGCATTTTACGGGGCTGCTGGGCATGCCGCGATCGATCTTCACCTACGAGCCGGACCGGGGATGGAACACGCTGAACATGGTGGTATCGGCAGGCGGGTTCGTCCAGGCGATTGCGGTGCTGATCTTTGTGTGGAACCTGGTGGCCTCCTACGCGCACGGCAAGGAGGCAGGAAACGATCCGTGGGATGCGTGGACGCTGGAGTGGGCGACGGCTTCTCCGCCGCCGTCGTATAACTTTGCCATCGATCCGGTGGTGCGGAGCCGCCGGCCGCTGTGGGATCTGAAGCACCCGAACGATCCGGACTGGAAGTACGAACGATGAGCACTGTACCGATATTTGCCGATGAAGAGTGGCGCCTGCCTTCGCGGGGGCGGATCGGGATGCTGTCGCTGATTGTGGGCGAGTCGGCCATCTTTACGATCTTCGTGGTCGCCTACGTGTATTACATCGGGCGCAGCCTGACCGGTCCGACGCCGGCGATTCTGACGGTTCCGATCTTCAACACGGTCTGCCTGCTGTCAAGCAGCGTGACGATCTGGCTGGCGGAGCGGGCGATCGAGCATGGGCGGATGCGGGGGTTCGGCGCGTGGTGGGCGCTGACGATGCTGCTGGGGATGGTTTTTCTTGCCGGAACGGCCGAGGAGTGGACGCGGCTGATCGTGCACGAGCACCTGACGATCCGGACCAATCTATTTGGCACGACGTTCTACTCGCTGGTGGGGCTGCATGCAACGCACGTGGTGGTGGGCATGGCGGCGCTGGGCGTGGTGATGGTTTTAACGCTACTGGGCCGGGTGAAGCAGAGGCACGCAGAGCGCATCCAGGTGCTGTCGCTGTATTGGCATTTTGTGGATGCGGTGTGGGTGGTGGTGTTTACGGTTGTGTACATCGCAGGAAGGTGAAGGACGTGACGGAGACGGCGCAAGACGCGAAGCGACACGGAGCCGGCGGGACGATACATTTGCCGGCGCCGACGGCATGGCCGATTGTGCTGGCCTTCGGGTGCACGCTGGCGGCAGCGGGACTGGTGACGGATGCGGGCATCAGCATCCTGGGCGGGGCGCTGATGCTGGCCGGCTGCATCGGCTGGTTTCGCCAGGTGCTGCCGCAGGAGCAGCATGAAGAGGTTCCGGTGGCGGCAGAGATGCCTTCCGTAGCGACATCGCGGGTGCTGGTGGAACGGATTCAACTGAGCCCGGAGCACCGCGCGCGCCTGCCGATCGAGACCTATCCGGTGATCAGCGGCATCCAGGGAGGCATCGCGGGAGGGATCGCGATGATTCTGCCGGCGCTGCTGTACGGGCTGATTGCGCAGCACAGCATCTGGTATCCGGTGAATCTGCTGGGCGGCGCGGGCGTGGCGCACTGGCGCAATCCAACGACGGCCGAGATTGCGGCATTTCACTGGCAGGGGCTTCTGGTTGCCATCGTGATCCACACGGTGGCGTGCCTGCTGGTGGGTTTGCTTTACGGGGCCATGCTGCCGATGCTGCCGCGGCACCCGGTGCTGCTGGGAGGGATTCTGGCGCCGGTGCTGTGGACGGGGATTCTGCACAGCTTCATGGGCATTATCAATCCAGCGCTGGACGAACGGATTGCATGGGGATGGTTTCTGGTGTCGCAGGTGACGTACGGTCTGGTTGCGGGCGTCGTGGTGGCGCGGCAGGAGCGCGTTCCGACGGGGGGCGCACTGCCCTTTGCGGCGCGGCTTGGGATCGAAGCGCCGGGGCTGCTGGAGTCGCGGTCGGACGCAGGACCGGCGCGGAATGGAGAAAAGCATTGATGCGGCCTGCCGTAGCTTTGATTTTGTTCAGCGCGGCCGGGCTGCTGGGGGGCTGCGGACGCGCGCCCGGCTATCCGCCGAATCCGATGCCGCGGCCGAGCGAGGTCACGGACTTTTCCACGCTTTACAAGGAGAACTGCGCGGCCTGCCATGGCGTGAACGGGCAGGACGGGCCGGCGACGGATCTGGCGAATCCCGAGTACCAGGGGCTGGCGGATGATGCGACGCTGCGCAAGTGGATCTCCGGGGGAATGCCGGGGACGGAGATGCCGGCGTTTGCGCAAACGGCGGGCGGGATGCTGACCGACGCGCAGGTGGACGCGCTGATTGCGGGAATGCGGAGGGAGTGGAAGAGGCCGGATGCGTTTGGCGCGGCGGCTCCACCGGCGTACGCGCAGAGCGAGGCGGGCGATGCGCAGCGCGGCAAGGCGAGCTATGAAGCGCACTGCGCGGGATGCCACGCGGCGAAGCATCAGCAACTGACGGACAGGAATTATCTGGCGCTGGTGAGCGACCAGGCGCTGCGCACGGTGACGATTGCAGGGCGGCCGGATATCGGGCAGCCGGACTGGCGGCACGACAGCCCGGACGGCAAGGCAACGACGCCGCTGACGGCGCAGGAGGTGGACGATATTGTGTCGTACCTGTCGAGCGTGCGCGGCGGAGCCGCAGAGTCAGCGGCCCATGCGACGCCAGGCGCAGGCGCGGCGGGCGCGAAGAGGGAGAGGTGAGCGAGATGAGCCACGAAGAGAGGCCAGGCGCGGAGCCGGCGCAGATTACGGGCGAACCGGATGCGGACAGCCGCATGGTTTCGCGCCGCTGGCTGCTGTTCAAGGCAGGGGTGGCACTGAACGGACTGGTGGGCCTGGCGCTGGCAGTCCCGGTGCTGCGCTATCTTTTTGCGCCATGGCGCAAGGATGCCAGCTACGACTCATGGGTTTCACTGGGAGCGGTGGGCGAGTTTCCCGCGGGCGAGACACGGCTGGCGTTCTACAAGAATCCAGCGGCGCGGCCGTGGGACGGGGAGACGGACAACGTAGCCTGCTATGTGCGCAATGCGGGGGGCAGCCAGTTCCAGGTGTTCGCGATCAACTGCGCGCATCTGGGATGCCCGGTGCGGTGGTTTCCGCAGTCGCAGCTCTTCATGTGCCCGTGCCACGGGGGCGCGTACTATGCCGACGGCTCGCGGGCAGCGGGACCGCCGGAGCGAGGATTGTTTACGTACAACTGGAAGGTCGTGGCCGGGGAACTGCACATTGACGCCGGGCAGATGCCGACACTCTCAAATACAGCCAAGCTGGTGAAGATCACCGCAGGCGAGGGAGAACGCTCATGCCAGGGATTAATGCATCATCCAACG
>JAJYBT010000626.1 GCA_021778875.1 Acidobacteriota bacterium
CGACCTGGGCGCCGTGGCCAAACTGCGTGAAACCCTGACCGGCGACACGCTGGGACAGAAGGGCGCGGAGATCCTGGTGGACGCGGCTACCATGCCCGAACCCGCCATGACCTACGCCATTGAGCCCAAGACCCGCGCCGACGAGGACAAGCTGGCCCCCGCAATCCACAAGCTGATGGAGGAGGACCTGCTCATCCGCTTCTATCGCGACCCGATGACGAACGAGTTCCTCATCGCCGGTGCCGGCCAGCAGCACATTGAGACCATCGTGAGCCGCCTGAAGAAGCGCTACCACGCCGAGGTGACGCTGAAGGCGCCCAAGGTGCCCTATCGCGAGACCATCCGCGGCAAGGCCGACGCGCAGGGCCGCCACAAGAAGCAGACCGGCGGCCATGGGCAGTTTGGCGACTGCAAGATTCGCATGGAGCCGCTGGCCCGCGGCGGCGGCTTTGAGTTTGCCAACGAGGTCTTCGGCGGAGCCATTCCGCGGCAGTTCATTCCTGCCGTGGAAAAGGGCATCGTCGAGTCTGCTGCGCGCGGCTACCTGGCCGGCTATCCGGTCGTTGACTTCAAGGTGACCGTCTACGACGGCAGCTATCACGACGTGGACTCAAACGAAATGTCGTTCAAGATGGCGGGCCGCCTTGCTTTCCGCAAGTGCATGGAACTGGCCAAGCCCTGCCTGCTAGAGCCGGTCATGAAGGTCGAAATCGAGGCTCCTGACGAGTTTGCCGGGACCCTGATGGGCGACCTGAACGGCCGCCGCGGCCGCGTGCAGGGCATGGAGTCCAAGGGCCGCACCACGGTCATTAACGCGGAGGTGCCCATGGCCGAGATGCTCACCTACGGCACCCAGCTCACCTCCATGACGCAGGGTAAAGGCAGCTACCACATGGAGATGGACCACTACGACGTCGTGCCGCAGGCGGTTGCCGAGAAGATTCTGGCCAACGCCAAGCGCCCGGTGGAAGAGGAAGAGGAGTAATCGACGGGTACGGCTCCCGGCGCATCCAAGGCGGAGGTGCCGGGAGATCCGATGTCTCTTTACACGCCTCTGTTATCAATGGCGGCAAAACCCGAGTTGGTAATGGGCTTTTCCGCCGTCAGCCATTCGCTGGGAAGAAAGGCAAAGATCGCTTCCACGCGGCCGAACTTGAAGCCGGGGTCGCTGGTGGGCAAGGACGGCGTGTGCTTGTCCGGGTTTGCGGTCAGGCGGAACCGTCCGTCAAATTTGCGCTTCAGAAACCAGCCCTTTTCCACGCCGCATTTAATCTTGATGGCATCCAGCGCGTAGCGGCCGCCGTACTTGGGGTTCTTGAGCTTGAAGGTGATCAGGTGGATGTGGTTGAAGTAGTTGAAGGAGCTTTCCTGCTTGTTCGTCCGCTTGGCCTGCCCTTCGCCGAGCACTTCAGAAGAGCCCGGGGTCAGATACCAGCTCGCCGGATCATTCAGTTTGTGATCAAATCCTGCGCTAGTGATCTCTTCAGTGGTCGCGGCAAGATACCGCGTACCGCTGATATCGGCTGTCATCATTGGGGAAGATCTCCGGGGATGGATTGAAGTTCGCTCTTGCCAGTCTGTACCAGGTTCCCCTCGTCTGCAATGAAATTTCGCTCCGGGTAGCCCTGGCATTGAATCCAGGCATCTGCAGCGGGCCTAAACTGCTCACTCGCAGGCACTTGCGGCGTCCAAACCAAAGTACCCTGCCACTCCCTGCGCTCGGAAGCCAACGCCGCAGGCACTAGAATGAAGGCAGTGGTGCCAGCTTCCCCGCTTACGGTGGCGAAACGCGTGAGCCGGTTCTGCGAAACGGAGAGAGTTTTATGCCTTTGATGAAGACGTCCAATCCCGCTCTTGGGGAAAATACCTTCCGCGACTTTGCGGGCAGCCGCTTTGGCGGAGCCATTGACGCGACCGCGCGCATGACCCTGAGCGGGACGGTCAACAAGACGGGAATCCTGCTGCTCTGCGCCTTTGTTACCGCGGCCTGGGTGTGGAACCTGTTCGTCAAGTCCGGCGATATGGCGGCCGTTGCCCCGCTGCTGCTGGTGGGCGGCATTGGCGGCTTTATCGTCGCCATGGTCACCGTCTTCAAGAAGGAGTGGTCACCAGTGACTGCTCCGATGTATGCCCTGCTGGAGGGACTGGTGCTCGGCGGCATGTCGGCCGTCTTTGACCTGCGCTATCCGGGCATTGCCATCCAGGCCGTCGGGCTTACCTTCGGCACGCTGCTGGCGCTGTTGCTGGCTTACAGCTCGCGGCTTATCCGCGTGACGCAGAAGTTCCGGCTGGGCGTGGTGGCGGCCACGGGCGGCATCATGCTCTTCTACGTGCTCCAGATGATCCTCGGCTTCTTCGGCTTCCACTTCACCTCAGTCAACGGCGCGGGGCCCATCGGCATCGGCTTCAGCCTGATTGTGGTGGGCATCGCCGCCCTGAACCTGGTGCTCGACTTCGACTTTGTGGAGCAGGGCGTGAACTACGGCGCACCCAAGTACATGGAGTGGTACGGCGCCTTCGGCATCATGGTCACGCTCGTCTGGCTGTACCTCGAGATGCTGCGCCTGCTCTCAAAGATGCGCAGCCGGGACTGATCCTCACCGGCACGTGTGGCGGCGCTCCGAAACTTGTTCGAGCGCCGCCCGCCGGGGATGCAAATCCTGCCCAGCACGAGCTTTTCCTCAGCCTGAGCGCACTTCCTGCCTGAATTTCGCCTTCTCCCCGGAATCTTTAGCCCGATTGCATCATCTGAGAGAATGATGGCAGTGAAGCGAGAGGGATATTGTGTCTTCCGGCGCGCGCAGGCACCGGTGCTGTTTGCGATTCTGGCCCTTGCCAGTTCGGGTGTGGCAGCGCATGCGCAGGCAGGCAACCCCTCCTCTGCCGCGAATCCATTCTGGGGCAGCGTGACCCGGCTCGGCGTGACCGACCAGACGATTCGCCTTTCGCTGGACGACGCTGTGCGCCGCGGCCTGGAGAACAACCTGGGCCTCAAGCAGGCAGAGTACGCGGAAAAGTCCATTCAGGGCGAAAAGAACCAGGCGCTGCAGGAGTTCCTGCCGGACATCTCGCTCAGCGGCGGCACGGGGGTCTTCCAGCACAACCTTGCAGCCGTGGGATTCGGCCCCGGCGTGCTGAGCAAGTTCGCCAGCCAGTATCCGGGGGGTGTGCTGCCCAGCGGCTTCTCGCCCATTACGCGCGACGACCTGACGCAGGGGCAGATCAACTTTCATCAG
>JAJYBT010000627.1:0-2421 GCA_021778875.1 Acidobacteriota bacterium
GGTCGACGATGGTGGCCTTGGAGTTGCCGACGAAGGGGAACTTGCCGACCTTGATCTGCAGGCCTTTTTCCCTGGCCTGAGCTTCGGTGAGGCCGACACTGCCGATCTGCGGCTCAGTGTAGGTGCAGCCGGGGATGCGATTGCGGCGCACGGGGCGTGCGTATTTGCCGGCGATTTTTGCGGCGACGACCAATCCGGCCATGGAGCCGACGTGGGCGAGCTGCGGCAGTCCGGCCACGATGTCTCCGACGGCGTAAACGCCGGGCTCGTCGGTCTGCATGAATTCGTTGACCTTGATGAAGCCGCGGTCGGGCTGGATTTTGGTCTTCTCGAGTCCGATGCCTTCAGTGCGGGGCGCGCGACCGACGGCGATGAGGACCTTCTCGGCTTCCTTGATGACCTGCTTGCCGTCGGAAGCGGTGAAGGTGACCTTGACGCCGGATTTGGAGGACTCAACCTTCTCGACCTTGGCGCCGGTGTGAATGTCGATGCCGCGCTTCTTGAAGCTGCGGGCGAGTTCCTTGCTGACGTCCTCGTCCTCGTTGGGCACGACGCGCGGCAGGTACTCGAGAATGGTGATTTCCGAGCCGAAGCTGCGGAAAATGGAGGCGAATTCGACGCCGACGGCTCCAGAGCCGACGACGATGAGGGACTTGGGGATCGACTCGATGGAGAGAATTTCGATGTTGGTGAGAATGTTGCCTCCGGCCTGGATGCCGGGAAGCATGCGGGCGGTGGATCCGGTGGCGAGGACTACGTTCTTCGCCTGGATGGTGTCCTTCTTGCCGTCGTTGTCGACCTCGATGGAGTGGACGCCGGATTTGGCGGGGCCGGTGAGCTTGCCGAAGCCGCGCACGACGGTGACCTTGTTCTTGCGCATGAGGAAGTCGAGGCCTTTGGTGTGCTTGGCGACGATGGAGCTCTTGCGGTCGATGATCTTTTTCCAGTTGAGCTTGCCGGCGCCGAGGCCGTCGATACCGTAGTCTTCGGCGTGCTTGAGGTGATCGTAGACCTCGGCGTTGAAGAGCAGGGACTTGGTGGGGATGCAGCCGACGTGGAGGCAGGTGCCGCCGAGCTTGTTTTCCTTCTCGATGAGGGCGGTTTTGAGGCCGTACTGACCGGCGCGGATAGCGGCGGTATATCCGGCGGGGCCTCCGCCAATGATGGCTACGTCGTAGATGGTATCTGCCAAGATGAAACTCCGTTCAAAATGATGACCAAACTCTTTATTGTAGAGCACGCGAAGAGGCATTTGGATTCAGGCGGGGCGGTGCGGGTGGAGCGAAAGCAGGCGGGCGGAGGAGGTTGAGCATCGGTTGGGGGAGGGAGAGACGAGCGCGCTTCGTGGTAGGATTTTAACTGAACGGTTAATTAAAAATGGCAGTTGACGGAACCTATCGAAAATCGGAGAAGACGCGGCAGCGAATCTTGAAGGCGGCGATTGCCGAGTTCAGCGAGCATGGCCTGGCGGGAGCGCGCATTGGGCAGATTGGCTCCTCGGCGCGGGTGAACAAGGCGCTGCTCTACTACTACTTCCACGACAAGGAAGCGTTGTATGCGGCGGCGCTGGAAGAGGTGGCGGGCAAGGTTGCGGAGAATGCGGTGGCGGTTCTGGAGATGGACTGCAGCGCGGGAGAGCGGATGCTGCGATTTGCGCTGCTGCACTTTGACAGGGTGGTTGGGCAAAGGGCGTTCCAGTCGCTGATGCAGCAGGAGATGGTGCGTTTCCGCGAGGGGCAGAGCGGCGCGATGCACATTCTGGCGAAGAAGGCGTTTGGTCCAATGATCGCGCATGTGCAGGCGGTGGCACAGGAAGGGATCAAGAGCGGGGAGCTGTGCGATGTGGACTGGATGCAGATGGTCTACGCGGCGCTGGGGGCGAATGTGTTCTATCTGTTGAGCGCGCCGATGGTGCGGTTGACGGGCAGGCATGACCCGCTGCACCCGGCGGTGATTGCGACGCGGCGCACGGCGGCGGTGGAGTTTTTGGGCAACGCTCTTTTTGTAGACCGGAAGCGGGGCGCGCGGCTGGCGAAGAAGGTTCTGGCGTCGATCCCAATGCCGGAGAGCGCGAAGCAGGAGAAGAAGACGGCATGAAGGGACGGAATCGAGTTTTTCTTTTGCTGGGCGTGATGCTTTTGATTGCGCTGGGCGTTTACTACTTCACGACGAACCACAGTACGGAGCTGGAGCTGGTGGGCACTGTGGACGCGAACGAAGTGGTGGTGAGCTCGCGCGTACAGGGCCAGATTGAGTCGCTGAACGTGGACGAGGGGCAGCGGGTGAAGGCCGGGCAGCTGGTGGCGACGATCGCGAGCCAGGACCTTGCCTATGCGCAAAATGCGGCGGAGGCGACGGCGCAGAGTGACCAGTTCAAGCTGGAGCAGGCGCGCGCGACGGCGCTGCAGACCGAAAAGAATA
>JAJYBT010000627.1:2431-3230 GCA_021778875.1 Acidobacteriota bacterium
GAGCCAGGTGGCGACGGCGGAGGCGCAGGTGCAGGTGGCAAAGGCGCAACTGGCGCAGGCGACGGCGGTGTATGAGCGCCAGAGATCCGACACGCGGCGTGCGGTTGCGTTGGCGAATGCCGGAGTGAACAGCGAGCAGACGCGCGACGAGATGGTAACGAGCTTGAATGCCGATCGGGCTGCGATGCAGTCGGCGCGGGACAATGTGACGGCGCAAGAGGCGACGCTGCGGACGGCGCGGGCAAATCTGCTGCAGGCGAAGGCGGCGCTGGCGACGGTGAGCGCGACGCGGGCGAGTATGCGCAGCGCGCAGGCGCTGGCGAACCAGGCCAAGGTACAGCTGGGGTATGCGCGAATTGTGTCTCCGGTGACAGGGGTGGTGGATGTGCGGGCGGCGCGGCAGGGTGAAGTAGTGGCTCCAACGACGCCGATTGTGACGATTGTGGACCTGTCGCAGACGTGGGTGTATGCGCCGCTTCCGGAGACGTATGCGGACGCGGTGAAGCTGGGCGACAAGCTGCGCGTGGTGATGCCGAGCGGCGCGGTCGTGTGGGGCACAGTGATTGCGAAGGCGGCGCTGGCGGGGTTTGCAACGCAGCGCGATGTGAGCCGGCGGAAGCGGGACATCAAGACGGTGCAGCTGAAGCTGCTGATTCCGAATCCGGGGATGGAGTATGTGCCGGGGATGACAGCGAATGTGTACATCCCGGAAAGCAAGCTGGTGAAGCAGTGAAGGAGCCGTTACAGAATACGGCTGTGGCGATTGCGGTGCAGGACATCGTCAAGCGCTATGGCGACT
>JAJYBT010000628.1 GCA_021778875.1 Acidobacteriota bacterium
CGATGATTTACGCTCTTCAGGCTGAGGGTGTAAAGGAACTGATCGCGCACGCGAACCTGGGCACGTGCGAATCCGGTCATCGAGTAAATCGGCATATGAGCTATTCCCTTGCCTCGCCGGAGACGACGGACTCCATCGCCGGGGTCTCGGGCACTTGCATGAACTGCAGTTGATACAGGCGCTGATAGGTCGGCGACGTGGTCAGCAATTCTTCGTGCGGGCCGACGGCCGTAATGCGCCCGTCCTCAAGCACAGCGATGCGGTTGGCGCGGCGAATGGTGCCGAGCCGGTGCGCAATCACCAGCACAGTGCGCCCCTGCATCAGGTTGGCCAGCGCGGCCTGCACCAGCGACTCGCTCTCCGCGTCAAGAGCCGAAGTGGCTTCGTCCAAAATCAGAATCGGCGCATTCTTCAGGATGGCGCGCGCAATCGCAATACGCTGCCGCTCGCCGCCTGAAAGCCGGAAACCCTTTTCGCCGATGACCGTCTCATACCCCTGCGGCATGCGCAGGATGAAGTCGTGCGCCAGCGCATTGCGCGCCGCTTCCTCCACCAGCGCGTGCTTCATATCCGGCTGGCCATAGGCGATGTTGTTGCGCACGGTGTCATTGAAGAGAATTGTCTCCTGCGACACCTGGGCCACCTGGCTGCGCAGCGACGCAAGGGAGAGATCACGCAGGTCGTGCCCATCAATAAGAATTCGACCCGAGGTTACGTCGAAGAAACGCGGAATGAGATTGACCAGTGTGGACTTGCCCGCTCCGCTGGGGCCCACCAGCGCCACCACCTCGCCGGCATGCGCTTCAAGGTCAACGTTATGCAGAATCTGGTGCTCGCCCTCTTCCGTGGAGTAGGAAAAGCCAACATCCTGAAACTTGATGGACTGGTGAAAGCCCTTCATTACAGTCGCATGCGGCCTCTCCTTGACGTCGTCCTTGGCGTCGAAGAAGCCGAAGATGGACACCGACGCGCCCATGGCCTGCTGGAAACTGTTGTAGAAGTAAGCAAATTTGCGCACGGGATCGTAGAGCTTGAACAGCACGATGATGAAGGCGCCAAACGCGCCAATCGTCATGCGGCCGTGCTGGATTTCATTGCGCCCGATCAGCAGCAGGAGCGCAATCGCAATGGCGCCGATGGTATCCATCAACGGCGAACTGATGGACTGGATGCGCACGCTGCGCAGGTTGGCGCGGAAGAGCCGGCGGGCGGCCTTCTTGAAGCGCAGAATCTCCCACAGCTCAGTATTGAATGCCTTGACGATGCGATTGCCCGTGACGGTTTCATGCAGGATGTTCTGAATTTCAGCCAGCTTGTCCTGGCCGGTGCGGGTGCGCGTGCGCACTTCCCTGCCGATCTTGCGCGATGATGTCACCACCACGGGGATAAACAGCAGCAGAGCCCAACTGAGGTGGCCGCCCAGCCGGATAACGATGACCAGCCCGACAAGGAAGGTAAAGAACTGCTGCAGGAACTCGCCGATGACCGAACTGACTGCGGTTTGCACGCGATCCACGTCGTTGATGAGCGTGGAGAGAATGGTGCCCGTTGCGTACTTATGAAAGAAGGTGGACGAGCGGCGCAGCGTGGTCTCGTAGAGATGATTACGCAGGTCGGTCACCATGCCGAAGCCCGCGTAATTCACCAGGTAGGTGCCCAGATAATCGCACAGGCCTTTGACCACGGTGGAGGCAACCAGGGCAAAGGCGACCACCGTCCAGGCATTGTGCATGAAGTGCGGAACAACCAGCCGGAGGTCAAGATGCCACGGAGAGCGCGGAACGCCCAGAACGATGGGGCCTTCAGGCGCACTCGGCGTCAGAACCTTGTCAAAAATGGGCTGGAAAAGAAGTGTGCGGAAGTTGTCGAGCAGGCCAACACCGGCCAGTAGCAGCACGCCGGGCAGCAGTTGCAGCCAGTAGGGCAACCCATAGCGCACGAGGCGGAGCAATCGCTTCATGCCAGAGGGCCTGCCTTACGGGAGCAGGATTGCCAGTACGGTCCGGGGTGCGCACGCAACTCCATCCCCGTATTGTATCCGGGCCTGCCTATCGGTGTACCCGGTTCTAGCGGCCCGCGCCCTTCTCGATAAGTCGGGTGGTGGAGAAGCCCTCGACGAGGGGGACAATCCTGACCTCGCCGCCCCATGACTGCATCTCCCGCGCGCCCACAACCGCCTCGGCGTTGTAGTCGCCGCCCTTGACCAGCACGTTGGGCTGCACGGCCACAATCAGGTCCAGCGGAGTCGCTTCGCCGAAGATCACCACGGCATCCACCGCAGCCAGCGCAGCCAGCACACGGGCACGCTCGCTCTCGCTCACGATTGGACGGGATGGCCCTTTCAGGCTGCTCACCGAAGCGTCGCTGTTGATGGCCACAATCAGCTTGTCGCCGCAGCGGCGGGCCTGCTCCAGCAGCGTGATGTGGCCGATGTGCAGCAGGTCAAAGCAGCCGTTGGTAAACACGACCCGCTCGCCATTGGCCTTCCACAGCGCCACGCGTTCCACCAGTTCCGCGCGCGTCAGCACCTGGTTTTCTGCGTTCAGGGCTATCTGCGGACTGAGCGCAGCCAGCAATTCGTGTTTCTCCACCGGCACCGTGCCCACCTTGCCCACCACAATGCCTGCGGCCACATTGGCCAGTTGCACGGCGGTCTCGGGCTGCAGCCCGGAGGACAGGCACAAGGCCAGCACCGCCATCACGGTATCGCCTGCGCCGGAAACATCGAAGACCTGCCGTGCCAGAGCGGGCGCAACATACCGTTTGCCCTGCCGTACCAGGGCAATGCCCTTTTCGCTCAGCGTCGCGGTCAGGAACTCAAGATCGAGGGCAGAGACCATGCTCTCTGCCGCCGCCAGCAATCCGTCCAGATCGCCGGAATCAAGCCGCGCTGCCCGGGCCAGCTCGCTGAGATTGGGGCAGAGCGTGGTTGCGCCCCGGTAATGCGCGAAGTCGGAGCTCTTGGGATCCACCAGCACTGGAATATCCAACGCGCGGGCAGCCGGGATTAATGCCTCGCAGACCTCAGGGGTAATGGCGCCCTTGGCATAGTCTGAGATCACCAGAGCATCGCAGCCAGTCAGCAGGGCAAGCGTTTCCTTGATCAACTGCTCGTAGGCGGCCTGTCCGCGCGCTCCCAACCGCTCGAAGTCCAGCCGCAGCATCTGCTGCTGTCCGCACAGAATGCGCGTCTTGGTGATGGTGGGAAATTCCGCTGAAACCACAAAAT
>JAJYBT010000629.1 GCA_021778875.1 Acidobacteriota bacterium
GGATGTTGGCGGTTCGAGCTCTGCCACGGCCAACTTGGGATAGGGAAGCCACGGCACGTACCGCACATAGTCAGCCCCCAGATCTTTCACAGCCTTGTAAGCCGCAGCGCTGAGGGGGTGGCCGGGACGCAGAGGAGGATTCACAACCACCTGCAGCGTCGGGACTGATTTCGAGACCACGGTTGTCTTGTCCCATTGGATGCTCAGGTCCGGGGCGTCTTGCGCCAGCGCGGCAATCGTCGCACCAAGAAAAGCCAACGCCAGGACAGATTGACGGCAGCAATGGAGGGACTTTCTTCGGTTCTCGAATAAACGCATGATCGTGCTCCTTGAACGGAGTGGGCGCTAGTCTGCGCAAATGCGTGGGCCCGGCTCACAGTTGATTGTGGACGCGCCAAGGTATAACACCCGCGCAGTTTGATTTGCAATCATTTATGTATTGGTATTGCACGATCTGCGCAGGATGGACGGGTGCACTGCTTCGAGCGCGTATCCTCAACGTTCGTCGCTATACGGTTTCGAGCGAAATGTAGACCCCCATGCAGGGTCACGGCCTGCATGGAGGTACGGATGGAAGCTATGCCCAGCTATATCCGCTCAAGGTGAGCGGAAGGGTACGAATGCGCTTGCCCGTTGCGGCAGAAATGGCATTGCAGACGGCCGGGATGACCGGGGGCAGCGCCGGCTCGCCGAGTCCGGTGGGCGAATTTGGTGTAATGCGCCAGGAGATATGCATCTCCGGCGCGTGCCGCATGCGTGGGAGCGGATATTGCGGAAAGTTTGCCTGCTCGACGCGACCCTCGGCGAGGGTAACCTGGAGCATTGTGTGCCCAATGCCCTCCAGTATGGATCCTTCCACCTGGGCTCGTGCGCCGGAAGGATTGATGATCTGCCGGCCGACGTCCACTACGGCCCAGACCCGATTGATGCGGATACGGTTGCCTGCATCCACGGCGACCTCGGCAACTTCGGCGCAGTATCCAAGGTGGCATGCGTACGCTGCAATCCCCATGCCTATGCCGGGAGAGCGCTTGCGCTTGCGCCAGTCGGATTCTTCCGCCACCTGCTGTAACACCCCGGCCAGGCGCTCTGGGTGGAACGCGTACTCAATTGGGCCTCGACGAGTATTGGCTGCTCCTGGAGGCGTGGGAACTGGCGTGGCGGCCAGCAACTCCAATTGAAGGTCCAGTGGATCGCGGCCCGCGGCTGCTGCGACCTCGTCCAGGAAGGACTGCCCGACAAAAGCATATGCATTGGCTCCGGGGGCGCGCATGGGACCGGTGCGCAACCAGAGAGGCATAGCCGTATGACCAATAAAGTAGTTTGGCACGCGACCGCTTGGAAACTCATCGGCACCGATTCCCGCGGAAGGCGCGGCGTGCTCACCCTCACCGAAGGTGACGAAATGCTGGCGCCAGGCTGTGATGCGGCCCTGAGCGTCAAGGCCAGCCTTCAGCCCATGCCAGCCTGCCGGACGATACGCATCATGTCCAAAGTCGTCCTCGCGTGACCAGAGCAGCTTAACAGGAGCCTGAACTGCGCGCGCGATCCATGCTGCCTCCACCATGTATTCATTCATCAGCCGGCGGCCAAATCCGCCTCCGGTGCGCGTCAGGTGGACGGTGATATCGCTTTCGGATATTCCAAGCTCACGGGCAACCAGCCTGCGTCCGCCACTCGGGGCCTGGCTCGTCGTCCATATCTCCAGCTTGCCGCCCTGGAAGCGCGCCGTGGTGTTCTGAGGCTCCAGCGTGGCATGTGCCAGAAATGGATAGGAGTAAACAGCTTCCACCACTTTGGTCGCGGATTGGAATGCGCCATCGAGGTCGCCGTAAGTTCGGAGTGTATGACCGGGGGGCTGCTTGAGCAGTTGCGCCGCCTTTTCCGCAAATGCTGCGCTGCTTTGAGCCGCGGCTGTGCTGGAGCCGGCAGTTGTGTCCCACTCCACCTTAAGCGCTTTCCGTGCAGACTGCGCCTGCCACCATGTGTCAGCGACGATGGCTACTCCGGGCTCAAGTCCTGGATCAGACTCCAATACAGCGCCAGCCCGAACGCTGCCCTCGACGATCAGTGCGTGACGCACTCCCGGCATGCTCTTGATGTGGTCCAGGTTCGCGCTTTTCACCTTGCCGGCGAAGACGGGGCACTTCTGGAAGACGGCATACAGCATTCCCGGAACGGTCACATCGATGCCAAAGAGCGGCTTGCCGGTGAAGAGCGCAGGATTGTCGACGCCGGGCCGTGGCTTGCCGATGATGCGGTACTCGCTGGGATCCTTCATGTGCAGCGTGGCCTCATCGGGCAGAGACAGCTTTGCCGCAGCATCCGCAAGTTCCCCATATCCAAGAGAGCGTTGCGTGGAGCGATGAAGGACGCGCCCGGCCGAGGTGGTGCACTCCGACTCCGGCACTCCCCAGCGCTGGGCTGCGGCCGACAGCATCAGTTGGCGGCCTGCTGCTCCCACGCGCCGCAAGGGTTCCCAGTTCAGCGGAGTGGACATGGACCCGCCGGCGAACTGCGGTCCGTAGACCGCTTCATCCAGGTCGGCCTGCACCACGCGGACCTGGCTCCAGTCGACGTCTAGTTCCTCCGCAATCAGCATTGGCAGCATGGTTTTGACGCCCTGGCCAATCTCAGGCCCTTTGGCCTGAATGGTGATAAGGCCATTCGCGTCGATGTGAATAAAGGCGCGTGGCGAAAGCCCCGGAGGACGAGCGTCTGGCTGACCAGCCCCCAGCGCTCGCGCCAGCGGTTGTTCATACAGGTTCAGGGCCATTCCGCCGCCTGCGAGGGCGCTCAATTGCAGAAAATGCCGCCGATTCAATTGCACGGGAAGTCCCTCCTCTGTTCGCTAGTCGCGCAGGGCCGGTTTCATCTGGCTGGCCGCGCGGTGGATTGCTTCGCGAATACGGGAATAAGTGCCGCAGCGGCATAGATTACCGCCCATCGCCACGTCAATTTGCGCATCCGTAGGTTGCGGAGTGCGTTCCAGCAGCGCGACTGCACTGAGCATCTGGCCGGACTGGCAATAGCCGCACTGGGGTACGTCAATCTCTTCCCACGCCTTTTGCACCGGGTGCGTGCCGTCAGCCGAGAGGCCTTCGATGGTGGTAATCTTCCGCCCGGTCACATCGCCCAGATGGGTGATGCAGGAGCGGATCGGGCGGCCATCCGCCAGCACGGTGCAGGCGCCGCAGGAGCCGACGCCGCAGCCAAATTTGG
>JAJYBT010000630.1 GCA_021778875.1 Acidobacteriota bacterium
CCGCCGCCACCGCGCAGGAATTCGCGCCGGAGTTCGACAAGGTGTGTACCCGGCTGGCCGGAACCCGCCCCACCGCCGTCAACCTCTTCTGGGCCATTGACCGCATGAAGCGCCTCTTCGCAGATCTGCTGGCGGCGGGCGCCTCCATGGAGCAGGTCCGGGACCGGTTCCTGGCCGAGGCCCACGCCATGTACGACGAGGACATCGCCGCCTGCAAGACCATGGGCGCATTTGGCGGCGCGCTGCTGCCCGCCGAGGGCGGCGTGCTGACCCACTGCAATGCCGGCGCACTGGCCACCTGCGGCTACGGAACCGCTCTGGGCGTGATTCGCGCAGCCTGCGAGCAGGGCAAGAAGATCCGCGTCTACGCCGACGAGACCCGCCCCTTCCTGCAGGGCGCGCGCCTTACCGCGTGGGAGCTGATGGAAGACGGCATCGACACCACCGTCATCTGCGACAACATGGCCGCCAGCCTGATGCGCGCCGGCCGCATCCAGGCCGTGGTCGTGGGCGCGGACCGCATCGCGGCCAACGGCGACTTCGCCAACAAGATTGGCACCTACAACGTGGCGATTCTGGCCCGGGAGCACGGAATTCCCTTCTACGTGGCCGCGCCGTGGTCCACCATTGACACGGCGACGCCCACCGGCGACGCCATCCCCATCGAAGAGCGCTCCCCGGTGGAGGTGACGCATCATGGCGGCAAGCAGCTCACGCCCAACGGCGTGGGCATCTGCAACCCCGCGTTTGACGTGACCCCGGCCCGCTACGTGACGGCCATCATCACCGAGCGCGGCGTGCTGCGCGCGCCGTATCCCGAGTCCCTGAAGGCCATGGCGGAAGCGGCAGGCTAACCGCATTCGCCTTGCGCCACGCACGTTCCAGCAGCCGCCGCTCTTGAGTGGCGGCTCTGTTTTTCTGCGGTCGCGCCCGGCCCCGTTAGGCCGCAGGCCGCCGAAGCCTCTACAGTGGTAGCAGCCGTGCTTCCCCGCTCGTCCATCTTCCGCCTGCGGAAGCGATCTCTGCTGCGCGCCATCGTGCTGTCTCTCAGCGCGTTTGCCGTGAGTTTGCGCCTGGCCGGGTTTCCGTACATTCAGAACCTGCACGGCTCCCGCTGGCAGCTTGCCACGCTGGTCGTGGCCTGTTGGGGACTGGGCGAAACCATACGCTGCCTGGGGCAGCGGTGGAACCTGTACCATGCCGGCATTCTGCTGCTCATCTACACCAACCTGATGATCCTGACGATGATCGGATTCCTCATCGTCTACCCATAGCGACCCCCGCGCTCCGGGAAGAACGCCGCGTGAAAATCCAGAGTGGATTGAACTTACCGGTACAATTTTCGACATTTGCCGTGTAGCATGGGCAGAACGTTCGCCGTTCCGTGCCGTTGCCGGGCTGTCGTTGCCCTTCGGTGCGGTCGAAAATCCTTGTACTGGAGGAATTTATGCTGAAAGGCTTTCGGGACTTTATCCTTCGCGGAAACGTAGTCGACCTGGCCGTGGCGGTCATTCTGGGCGCGGCCTTCAACGCCATCGTGGGCTCGCTGGTCGGCGACGTGCTCAACCCGCTGATCGCCGCGACTATCGGCAAGCCGGACTTCAGCGGCGTGATTCTGCATGTGGGCGGCGGCCAGATCAAGGTCGGCAACTTCCTCAATGCAGTGGTCTCGTTCCTCATCGTGGCCGGCGTCGTTTACTTCGCCATCGTGACACCGATGAACGCCCTGATGGCCCGCATGAAGAAGCCGGAAGCCGCTGCGGCTCCCACCACCAAGACCTGCCCCGAGTGCCTCAGCGACATTCCGCTGGCCGCCAGGCGCTGCGCCCACTGCGCCCAGCCCGTGGCGTAGACACGCTCTGAAGGCAAACCCCGGGCCCTTGTGATGTAAGCTGTGGCTTAACTGCGCAGTGCCGTCTTCCGGCCGCGCGCCGGCCGGCAGCGTCTTATCTTACGCTCGCGTTCGTCACCGCTCGCGTCCAAGGGCCTTGTTCATGCTGATCCGCAGATCCTCCGCTCTCGTTCTGTTCCTTGCCTTGTTTGCCACCCGGCAGCCGGTGCCGTCCGCCGCGCAGTCCGCTCCGCCCGCAGCCTTCGGCTACAGCGACTTCAGCCAGGAAGCCGCCACGGAGCAGCGCTTCCTGGCCGTGCCCAGCGCCAGGCTGGCCGGCGAGGCCCTGAAGACGCTGACCGCCGAGCCCCACATGGCCGCCACGCCCGAGGACCACAAGACCGCGCTCTACGTGGCGCAGAAGTTCCGCGCCGCCGGGCTGGAGACGGAGATTGTTCCCTACCGCGTGCTGCTGAACTGGCCGAAAGTGGTGCGCGTGGACGCCCACGACGACACCGGCCGCCTGCTGATGACCGGACCCACGCGCGAGCATGTCCAGGGCGATCCCTACCAGAACGATCCCCGCGTGGTGATGCCCTTCCACGGCTCCTCGGGCTCCGGCGACGTCACCGGCAGCGTGGTCTACGCCAACTATGGCCGCATCGAGGACTTCAACCAGCTTGCGGCGCTGCACATCGACCTGCACGGCAAGATCGTCCTCGTCCGCTATGGCGCCATCTTTCGCGGGGTCAAGGTCTACCTGGCCGAGCAGCGCGGCGCCGCCGGCGTGCTCATCTACTCTGATCCGCAGGACGACGGCTACTTCAAGGGTGATGCCTATCCCCTTGGTCCGTGGCGCCCTGCCACCGGCGTACAGCGCGGCTCCGTGCAATACCTGTTTAAGTATCCCGGCGACCCGGAGACACCGGGCACCGCCTCCACGCTGGATCTGCCCGCAAGCCGTCGCGTCTCGCCGGACGGCAACCAGCCGCACATCCCCTCCATCCCCATCAGCTATCAGGACGCCTCGCCGATTCTGCAGGCGCTCAAGGGGCCGGGCGTGCCCAACGGCTGGCAGGGCGCGCTGCCCTTCCGCTATCACCTGGGCGGCAGCGGCGCGCGCGCGCACCTGGTCTCGCAGCAGGACTATCAGCGGCGCGTCATCTGGGACGTGATCGGCAAAATCAAGGGGTCGGAGTTCCCCGACGAATGGGTCATCGCCGGCAACCATCGCGATGCCTGGGTGTACGGTGCGGTGGATCCCAACAGCGGCACCGCCGCCATGCTGGAGGCCGTGCACGGCGTGGGCGCGCTCCTGCACGAGGGCTGGAGGCCGCGGCGTACCCTGCTCTTCTGCAGTTGGGACGCGGAAGAGGAAGGACTCA
>JAJYBT010000631.1 GCA_021778875.1 Acidobacteriota bacterium
CGCATGGCCTTCGAGCAGCAGGCGAACGTCGCGCACCGCTTCTGCGTATGCCTCCGGCGTGGTCAGCCCTTCCACGCAGGGGCCCAGGCAGCGCCGGATGTGGAATTGCAGGCACGGACGCGGGTGGTAGCGGGAGAGATCGACCTTGCAACTGGGGATCAGAAACGTGCGGTGGATGAGATCGACGATGCGATAAGCCAGATTGCCCGGAAAATACGGGCCGTAGTACAGACTGCCGTCCTTGCGCAGCCGCCGGGTCACCATCACTTTGGGAAAGCGGTCGCCGACGGTCAGCTTGACATAGGGGTAGGTCTTGTCATCGCGCAGCAGAATGTTGAAGCGCGGCTTACGCTGCTTGATCAGGTTATTTTCAAGGGCGAGCGCCTCATGCTCGTTATCGACCAGGATGTAGTCCAGATCGACGGCCTCGCGCATCAGCGAGCCCGTTTTGGCGTTTGCCTGCGCGGCGTCGAGGAAGTACGAGCGCACCCGGGAGCGAAGATTTTTGGCCTTGCCGACGTAGATGACGTTGCCCTCGGCGTCCCGGTACAGGTACACGCCGGGCTTGGGCGGCAGACTGCGGACTTTTTCGTCAAGATCCATCGGGTGGGCCGGCTTCCGGCAGGACCGGAAAGCGGCGGGCCTGCTCTTTTTAATGTAAAAACTTCTCGATGCGTGCAGCGGAACGAGGGACTGCGGCGTCTAACTATTTGATTCTGCTCCATCAAAAAAGTTCTAGCGATTGGTGGACGAATTGCTTCTAAGTTACCGGGGGAGGGTTAATGTCTCCAGCCCTCAGGGAGAGGTCTATGGATTTTACTCGCAGGGGCATCCGTTCGAAGCGATGGCTGGCTTGTAGCTCTGTGCTGCTGCTTGCCACTGCTGGATGCGCCACGAAGAACTACGTACGAAACCAGACAACGCCGCTGGTGCAGCACACCAATGAGCTGGAAGACCAGACGGCTGCGAATCACCGCAAGATTCAGGACGTCGATCAGCGTGCCACCACGGGCATTCAGCAGGCGCAGAGCGCGGCCAGCACCGCAGACCAGAAGGCTGTGGCAGCCGGCCAGTCTGCACAGACGGCGCAGCAGTCCGCGCAGGAAGCCATGAATCACGCCGACTCGCTGGAGAGCGTGGTGAGCAACCTGGACAGCTATCACCAGGTGGCCGACACCAATGTGCACTTTGCGTTCAACAAGGCGACACTGACCGCCAAGGCGAAGGCCGATCTGGACAGCTTCGCGTCGCAGCTTGCGAACACGAAATCCTACATTCTGGAACTGACAGGCGGAACCGACTCCACTGGCGATAAAGCCTACAACTACCAGTTGAGCGAACGTCGCGCGGAAGCCGTAGCGCAGTATCTCGCCGCGAAATACAACGTTCCGCCGCACAAGTTTTATCTGATCGGCATCGGCAAGGATGAAGAGGTGGCCAGCAACCGCAGTGCAAGCGGCCGCGCCAAAAACCGCCGTGTCGAAGTTCAGCTGCTTTCCAACCAGCCGGCGCAGAGCGGCACGCAGGGAACCAGTCAGTCGGGATCGGCTCCGCAGTCCGGCAGTACCAGCCAGACCGGAACCGCGCAGAACCCGCAATAAGGTTGCACGCAGAACTTGGCGAGCCGGGGGGTGGTGCCCCCGGCTCTACTTTTTCTCTGCCGTGCCCGGCGTGCGGGAGTAAAGCACCGGATTCAGCTCCGGATCGTTATACATCTTCAGCTGGCGATAGACCTCAAACCGCAGCCGTCCGGCAAAGATGTCCCGCCAGAATCGGTCGAGGCAGGCGGCCAGGTTGGCGCGCTGCATGCGAAGAATGGCCAGCCGTTTGCGGTTCCGTTCAACGTGACTCTCCGGCACGCCGGGGCGCTCGATCTCCTCAACGGTATGCCATAGCTTCAGCGTCAGAATGGAGAGCCGGTCCAGCATCTGTCCGGGAGCCTCAGAGTGCAGATCGGCCGATTGCAGGGGAAGCCGGTGGGCGTTCAGCTCCTGCAGCAGGGCTTCGTCGATGCGCTCCATCGCGTCGTTGCGCTGCTGGTTGACGCGGTCGATGGCGCGTTTGGCAGCGGCAATCTCCGCGTCAGCCGCAACGGGATTGCGCGCCTCATCTTCCAGATGCCAGAGGGCGAAATTGGTGCGGTGCAGCGCGTGCAGCCAGCGCTGCCACGGCGTGTTACCCGCATCCTCACCCGGATCGGACGCATGCCATTCCCGGGTCCATGCGTCCAGTTGGCGGACGAGCGGCTCCGCGCTCCAGAAAAAACCATCGTTCATCGACACCATGATACTCAGTGCAGCTGCAGGCAGCGAAGGCGGCGCATCCGGTAGGATGATGGGTTGATATGAGCGAACAATCCTGGCAGCAGGTTCCGCACCGCCGTTTTAACCCGCTGGAGCGCCGGTGGGTTCTGGTTTCTCCACATCGCACGCAGCGCCCGTGGCAGGGCGAGGTGGCGAAACTGGACGCGACGCCGCGCGTGCACTATGACCCGCAGTGCTACCTGTGCCCCGGGAATGAGCGCGCAGGCGGGCACAAGAATCCGGACTACGCGGGCACGTTTATCTTCGACAACGATTATGCGGCCCTGCTGCCGGACGCAAAATTCACGGGACAGCCGCCGCACGACGCGCTGTTCTGTGCCGAGCCGGAACGCGGTCTCTGTCGCGTGCTCTGCTTCAGCCCGGACCACAGTCTGACGGTGGCGCGCATGCGGCCCGCGGAGCTGGAGCGGGTGGTGGAGGCCTGGAGCGCGCAATATGAAGAGCTGGGGGCACGGCCTGACATCCGCCATGTTGAGATTTTTGAAAATCGCGGCGCCATGATGGGCGCCAGCAATCCGCACCCGCACGGGCAGATTTGGGCGACCGAGCATGTTCCCGACACGCCGCGCCTGGAGGGTGAGTCGCAGCGGGTCTATCGGGCCGAGCATGGTTCCTGCCTGCTTTGCGACTATGTTGCGCGCGAATCCCAGGCCGCCGAACGGATCGTGTGCGAAAACGAGGAGTTCGTCGCCGTGGTGCCGTTCTGGGCGGTGTGGCCGTTTGAGACGATGATTCTGAGCCGGGCACATCTGGGTGCGATGCCGGAGTTCTCGCAGAAGCAGCGCGCAGCGCTGGCATCGCTGATGCAGCGGCTGACCACGCGCTACGACAAGCTGTTCTCCACGAGCTTTCCATACACCATGGGCTTTCACCAGGCGCCGACCGATGGC
>JAJYBT010000632.1 GCA_021778875.1 Acidobacteriota bacterium
CGCATTCTGGAGAAGCTGAAGGACGGCCAGTTCATGAAGGCCTTTATCGACAAGGGCCGCCTGAGCCAGTTGCTCATCAACATGCCGGT
This sequence comes from Acidobacteriota bacterium, assembly GCA_021778875.1. The sequence continues at coordinate 90 of JAJYBT010000632.1, forward strand.
GCGCATTATTCTTGAAAGCCGCGCCGCGCTCATGGGCGCTGCCGCCTACGCCGAAGCCCGCGCCGCCGAACTCAGCGGCATCTCACCCCGCGCCGCATCAATCAAGTTCTAACAGCGTTCGTGCGGTAGAAATACCAAAGGCCAACCCACCCGGGCTGGCCTTGCTTCGTTGCGCATCAGTCTACGTAGTGTGCGCTTCAGGCCGCGCTGCTTGTCGTAAACCATCGCCGCTGCAGCCACAGCGCCACCTGCACAAGCCGAATCAGCATTCTCACGACAATCCGGCTTTCCACGCCATCCTTGCTATCGTCCGAGCGTAAATATGACGGCCATGGTCGTCTCCACTTCAACAGGATTGCCATCTTCAACGTAGGGTTTGTACCTCCATTGCGAGACCGCATCGAGTGCGGCCGTAGTAAGCAAAGGCCACGGGGACGTCACCACCTCCAGATTGTGAACTTTCCCGTCGATGCCAATTGTGCCAGCCAGAATTACGGTGCCCTCCTCATCACGAGCCTTGGCTATCGGCGGATAGATAGGAAATCGTATTCCAATCAGCGAACCTTGCATGACTATTCCATCGAGCATCTTCTTTTCCGCGCTCACGATCTGGGCTTCCTTAGCCGGCGTCAGCGCCAGGTCCGATGGATTCGCTTCATTGACACCTTCCACGGACACAGAAAAGAGTTTGCGCTTTCCATCGACAATCTGCACACTCATGGGCAGAAGTCGATTCTGCACCTTCTCCAACCTGTCAATTTTCGTGGCTAGCTGGCCGAATTGAAACGTCAATAGCACCGCCGAAGTCTGCTGGTCAAAACAGTAAGTAGCCCAGGGGCCTGTTCGCGCACGGCCAGTTGCGTTCGCGTCCACAGGCTTCGGCACCAGCATTACGCAAGGAAGTTTCACCCTCCCAAGCTTCATAGTCCGACGTTCCAAGTCCACCTTCGCCGGATCCATCTCGCCTTTTTGCGGAAGTGGCGAAAACAGTGTGTTCGGCAGTTCTCTTTCAAAGTACGTCAGGCGCTCCCCGGCTTGCGTCGCGGCAATCTTGCCATCCGCCGTGTGCCAAATTGAGCGGCTGGCCCCTGCTCGCGTCCACGTGCTGCGGTACACCTGCGGCGAAGCCCACCAGTATTCGTACGTCCCCTGCTCCGTCGCCTTGCCCTTGTCGTCGTAAAGCTGATAAGTCGCCTTCAAATGCCACGGCTTCAACTCGGGCGAATTGAAGTCATAGAAGGGCGCCGCAGCCGCCAGCAACTTTTGCGGATCATCCGGCAAGCTCTGTGTGGTTCCGGTGGCAGTCTGGCCCGACACACCCATCACGGCCGTCAAAAAGAAGGCGGATAACAATAACCATCGCATGGTGCAGAAAAGATAACATGCCTGCGCGATGTTATACCTGTGTTTTCAGCAGCGGGTAACCATGCAGCAAGTCAGCGCAGCCAACTCATCAAGCAGCGCTGCTCACTGTAAACCATCGCCTCTGCAGCCACAGCGCCACCTGTACCTGCAGAATCAGCGCGGGCACCGGAGAGCAGATCTCAGCTTCCGTTTGCATCCTGCCTTTGCTGTCGCGAAACGCTTACAGCGGCTCCTGCCCGATGGCCCCGCAGCATGCGGCCGGCTTCGTACCGCGAATGAACGCGCTCATCAGCAATCCGGCCGCCTGTGCGGCCACGGCGTCCACATCCACTCCTGCGTCCTGCAGGAAGATCCGCGCATCCTCAATGCTGTACACGCGCGTTGGCTCAACTGAAATTCCAGTGAACCCCGCCTTGCCCAGCTTGGCAACATACTCTGTCTCTTCAAGCGCGCCGGCAATGCAGCCCGCCCACAGCTCCATGCTTTGGCGCACCGCTGCGGGCACTTCGCCGCGCGCCACCACATCCGACACCGCAAAGCGTCCGCCGGGCCTGAGCACGCGGAACGCCTCGCGCAGCACGCGATCCTTGTCCGCGGAAAGATTGATGACACAGTTTGAAATCACCACGTCCACGGACGCATCGGCAAGTGGAATGTGTTCGATTTCGCCCTTGAGGAATTCGACGTTCTCCACCTCGGCCTGCCGTTGATTTTCACGGGCCAGCGCCAGCATGTCGTCGGTCATATCCAGCCCGTACGCCTTGCCCGTGGGCCCCACCCGCTTGGCCGAGAGCAGCACATCGATGCCGCCGCCCGAGCCCAGGTCAAGCACCGTCTCTCCGGGCTTGAGTTCAATCAAGGCCGTAGGATTGCCGCAGCCCAGCGACGCCAGCACCGCGCTGGCCGGCAGCCCGCTCTTCTCTGCCGCGTCGTACAGGTTGGTGGTGATGGGGTCGCAACAGGTGGATGCCGGGCCGCAGCAGGCCGGGGAATTCGTCTCCCGCACCTGTCGAGCCGCCGCACCATATTTTTCCTGAACCAGAACTTTGGTTTCCACGCAAACACCTCACATTCGCTTAAGCAAATATATTGTGCGCCCTCATATTTGTCAATCCGTATACAATACTCGCGTGGGACAAAGCTCCAAACCAGATGACCTGGCAACGTTGTTCGCCGCGCTGGCAGACACCACGCGCCTGCGCCTGCTCAACCTGATGGCCGGCCGCGAAGTTTGCGTCTGCTACTTTGTTGATGTTCTGCGGCAGAGTCAGCCGAAGATTTCGCGCCACCTTGCCTACCTCCGCAGGGCCGGCATCGTCGCTGCGCGGCGTGAGGGCAAGTGGATGCACTACCGCATCTGCACGCCTGCCGAGCCCGGCGCGGCCTCCATTCTCGCCGCAGCGCTGGCTTCGCTGCGCGATGACAAGCAGATGCAGGCTGACCTCACTCGGCTTGACCGTGCCTGCTGTGCGCCGCGACGCCTGGTGATACCCCAGGGAGCTCCGCGTCCGGCCCTGCTCTCTTCAATACGCAAATCCTCGATCCATCCTTAACCCGCGCCGTCGCAATTCAGATACGCTAGAACAAGCCGCATGGCGCTGCAGGAAGATGCGCGCCGCTCGCGGAAAGCTGAGGTTGCATGAAGCGCTGGCTGCAAAGGGTGGTCGTGGTAATCGTGGCGTGCTTTGTCGCCGTCTACGTGGGCGATTGGGCCGTCTTCCGGCTGCGTGGATCGCCGGTATTGAAGATCACCGTGAA
>JAJYBT010000633.1 GCA_021778875.1 Acidobacteriota bacterium
CAGCGTGGTCCATCGCCGGATGCGGTCCACCAGGGTGGCCGCGTCGCCGGTCATGCTCTGCTGCTTGCCGGTAATGCCGGTACGCGAGATGGCGTAAACAAATCCCTTGCTGTGGGTGGCGATGGCGCGCAGGCGCTCGTCGGGGCTGGTGGGCGCGGCCAGAAAGATGGGCGACAAGCCGGTGCGCTCCATCTGGGCCAGGTACTCGCCGGCCTCCTCGACGATCATGTCGGTGACCAGTACGCCATCGGCGCCGGCCGCGGCTGCATCGTCTGCAAAACGGCTCAGGCCATAACGCAAAATCGGATTGAGATAGGTGAAGAGAACCAGCCCGGCGGCGGGCCGCGCGGCGCGAATCTCGGCAGCCAGCGCAATCACGTCGCGCAGGCGGGTGCCGCGCTCCAGGGCGCGCTCGCTGGCGCGCTGAATGACCGGGCCATCGGCCAGCGGATCACTGAACGGGACACCCAGCTCGATCACGTCCGCACCGGCGTCGATGGCCTCGAGCGCGATGGCGCGCGTGGCCTGCAGGCTGGGGTCTCCGGCGGTGAGATAAATCACCAGGCCGGGCTTGTGATCGAAACGAATCGGCATCTCTGCTTCTCAGGCTCCCTGGATCTTCAGCTCGCGGGCCAGAATACCCATGTCCTTGTCGCCGCGTCCGGAGAGGTTCACTACCAGTATGTCATGCTCGCTCATGGAGGGGGCAATGCGGATGCACTCGGCGACGGCGTGGGCGCTCTCCAGCGCGGGCAGGATGCCCTCCAGCCGGGCCAGTTTGACGACGGCGTCGAGGGTGGCGGTGTCGTCCTGCGAGACGTACTCTGCGCGGCCGGAGTCATGCAGAGCCGCGTGCTCGGGGCCGATGGAAGCGTAGTCGAGACCGGCGGAGACGGAGTGCGTGGGGGCGATCTGGCCGTTCTCGTCCTGCAGCACGTAGGAGTAAGTGCCCTGCAGCACGCCCGGAACACCACCGCTGAAGCGGGCCGCGTGCTCGCCGAGCGCCGCGCCGCGCCCGCCGGCCTCGACGCCGATGAGCCGCACTTCGCGATCGGGGATGAACTCGTAAAAGGCGCCGATGGCGTTGGATCCGCCGCCCACGCAGGCGATGACGGCGGTGGGCAGACGGCCCTCCTTCTCCAGTATTTGCTCGCGCATCTCGCGGCTGATGACGCGGTGGAAGTCGCGCACCATGGTGGGATAGGGATGCGCGCCAAGCGCGCTGCCCAGCAGATAATGCGTGGTGCGCACGTTGGTGACCCAGTCGCGCATGGCCTCGCTGATGGCGTCCTTGAGGGTTTTGGAGCCGGACTGGACGCCGCGCACCTCGGCGCCGAGCAGGCGCATGCGGAGCACGTTCAGCTCCTGGCGCTCCATGTCTACCTGGCCCATGTAGATGACGCACTCCAGGCCGAGCAGGGCGCAGACGGTGGCGGTGGCCACGCCGTGCTGGCCAGCGCCGGTCTCCGCGATGATGCGCTGCTTGCCCATGCGCCGAGCGAGCAGGCCCTGGCCGAGCGCGTTGTTGATCTTGTGCGCGCCGGTGTGGAGCAGGTCTTCGCGCTTGAGATAGATTTTGGCGCCGCCCAGCTCGTGGGTGAGCCGCTTGGCGTGATAGAGGGGGGTGGGCCTGCCGGCGTAGTCCTTGAGCAGGCCGGCCAGCTCGGCCTGGAAGGCCGGGTCGGCCTTGGCTGCCTCGTACTCGTGCTCCAGTTCCACCAGAGCGGCTACCAGCGTCTCGGGCACGTACCGCCCGCCGTAGATGCCGAACCGCCCGGGCTGCGACTCAGTGGGAGCCGCGGGATGAATGACCGATGCCATGCTTGGGCCTCCTGCCTGCACTCGCCCATCGGGGAAAATGGGAGAACTTTCCAGTGTACAAGGGAAGCGGGTGGGCAAGTCCCTGCGCAGGGCGGGCGCTACGGGGCCGAGGGCTCAGCCGGTGCGGACGCGGGCGGGGCATCCTCAGCGGCGATCGGGAGTGAATTGGGCGCAAAGCCTACAAAGATAAGCCGATAGAACCGGCCGACGAAGGTCTGATCCTGAAGGAAGATGAGGATGGCCGTGATGAGAATGCTGAACAGCACCACGGCGTAGGTGATGTTCTGGATGAGGTCCCCGCCGGGGATATGCTGCTCCAGCGGCAGCGAGGCGAGCACCGCGGCCGCCAGCCCCTTGGGCGTCATGGCGGCCATGCGGCTGGCATCGCCGCGGGGAATGGACCGGTGCAGGCCGAAGCGGACGATGGGGATGCGTGCCAGGAAGATGAGCAAGGTGACCGAGAGACCGAAGGTGATCCATCCAAGATTCGTAAACTGAATGGATAGACCGATATAGACGAAGAAGAAGGTTTTGAGCAGGAAGACAATCTCAGCGAAGAAGCCCTTCTCGCGCTCGTTCAGCTCGACGGGCGCAAGGAAAGGGAATCGCTTGGAGAGCAGCACGCCGTGCCATGCCACGTTGCCCAGCCCGATGCCGAAGACCAGCACGGCGATGGCGCCGCTGTAGCCCAGAATCTCCGTCACACCGAAGAGCAGAAAGACAAAGGCTGCCGTGGTGAACATGCCGTTGCGCAGCTCGCGCATGCGGCTGAGCAGGTTTGACCAGAAGACGGCGCCCAGCGCGCCAAAGACCGAGGCGATAAGAAACGAGCTGAGCAGCCCGCCCACCACCGTGCCCCAGTGCACATTGCCCACGCGCATGCCGTCCAGCAGGGCAATGGCGATGACGATGGAGAAGACGTCGCTGATGGCCGACTCCAGAAAGAGGATGGCCGAGGCGTCGCGGCCGAGCTTGAGCTGGGCCGAGAGGGGGATGACGACCGCCGGGGAGGTTCCGCCGAGCACCGCGCCCAGCATGAGCGAGCGCATGGGGCCCAGGTGCGCGAACTTCCATGCCGCCCCCGCCACCACGGCTGCGGTGACCGCGAAGTTGAGCGAGGCCAGAATGAAGGTGCCGCTTAGGGCAGTGCGCAGCGTGCCGATGTGCAGCTCCGTGCCGCTCTCAAACAGGATGAAGACCAGCGTGACCGTGGTGAAGACCGGCCCCACGCTGCCGAACGCCGCAGGGGAGACGAGGTGGGTGAGCGGACCAAGGATGAGCCCGATGACGATGAGCAGCAGCACATCCGGGATGCGCGTCTTGGCGAACATGCCCAGGAAAAAGTGCGCGCCGAAGACCAGGGCGCCAATGAACGTAATCACCAAAGCC
>JAJYBT010000634.1 GCA_021778875.1 Acidobacteriota bacterium
CCGAACACGTTGCGCCCCTGCACCTCGATGCGGCCGGATATGTTCCCCACCTGCAGCTTGAGCTGCTCGATGAGGGTCAGGTTGACCGGGGTCTTGTTCTTTGCCATGCCTTGTCTCCTTTGCGCCATGGGCGCGCTTCGTTCAGTTCAATTTCACTACGCAAACCGACTGGTCATCGGTCATGCGCGCAAGAGCGTTGCCGATCACATAGGCGACCAGCTGAGGATGGTGGTTGCACAGCCCGGGGAAGGCTTCCTCGCTCCAGCCGCGGCGGATGCCATCGCTGGTGGATACGAGGCTTACGCCGCGCTCCAGGGTCATCTCGGTCTTCTGGGGCTTCTTGTGCTCGTGCCCGAGCACCCCCGGGGCAAAGGCGAAATGCTGCACCTGTCCATTGCGGCACAAGTGGGTGGCCATGTCGCCCACGCCCAGCATGTGCAGGGCGCGCGTGCCGACGTCGAATTCGCACGCGATGGCGACTGCCCCGCGTGCATTGCTGCGCAGGTGCCGGTCCACCGTCTCCAGCAGGTGCGTGATGGTGTCCGCCTGGGTAAGATATTTGTCGAGATGGGCGGTGGCCAGTTCCGCGTTCTCGCCGTGTCCCAGGCCATCCAGATGAAGCAGGCGCAGGTGATCCGCACGCACGTCGACATAGATGTGGTCGCCATTGTGGCGATCGTTGGAGAGGGAGCGCACGAACAGGCCCAGCTGGCAGAATTCTTCCGCGTCGGGCGCCCGCTTTGCCGCCCTGCCGGCCGCGGGCGGGTGGAACCTGCACCAGACGACCGTGCCATGCCAGCGATCGCTGCCGGAGGGCATCTGGGAAAAAATGCCGAATTCGTCCGCCAGCCGCTGCATGCTTCCCAGCCCCTTGCCCAGAGTGCCCTTGGTGGAAAAGCCGTCCTCCTGCGCCAAGCCCGGATTTCCCATGCCCGGGCCATAATCGAAGGACACCACATCCAGCATGCCGCCGGGCTGCTCCCAGATCTGCAGCATGCCCTTCCCTCCCGCATGCTTGATCAGGTTGGTGGCCATCTCGGAGGCAACGAGCGCCATGTTCTCCCGGCGCGTATCGGCGAATCCCAGGCGGCGCGCCACCGAAAGCAGACGCGACCGCAGCAGGATGGCAGCGCTCTCGCTCTGGATGGGGTCGCTGAAAAGCAGCTTGCACGCGGCGCTGTCGAGGGTCAACGCGAGGCTCCTTCAAAAGGGTAATCGTCATAGGTGATCGTGCCATCGGCGTGACAGGTATCGACCACCACACGCCCGCGGCCGCGGCCTTTGGCTTCGTACAAGGCCTTGTCCGCCCGGCCGATGAAATGGCCGAGACTTCCACCGCACGGTTCCTGCGGAGAGACGCCCGCAATGCCCATGCTGATGCGGCCATTCATCGACTCCAGCAGGCTGCGCGCGCGCTTGAGCGCGATGTCCTTGCCGCAAAAATAGAGTATGGCGAATTCGTCGCCGCCAAAACGGAAGGCTGCATCCCCCTGGCGGCGCGTGACGGAGAGCATGGCCTGGGCCATCTTGCACAGATAGGTGTCGCCGTACTGGTGGCCATGCTCGTCGTTGATCTGCTTGAAATAGTCGAGATCACACAACACGAGGGTTATCGCCCCGCCGCCTGCCGAGGCGGCACGGTAAGCCTCGGCGACGCGGGCGTCATAGGCACGGCGGTTGTACAGACCGGTAAGCGCGTCGGTTTCCGCCTGCCGCATCGTGTCTTGCAGTTCGGCCTGGCGTTTTGCCAGCACCGTCTGCATGTCGGCGAGCTCCCGTTCGGCACGCACCCGGCTTTCTTCCAGAAAGCGCTCCATTTCTGCGTTGCGGCGCAGCAGGACCGCGGGATCCTCGCTCTCGGTGGAACGCTGCAGGCGGCTGCGCAGGGCCTCCACGGCTTCATCGCTGGGCAGCGCGCCCAGGCGCACAACGGTATAGGGATCGGTTCCATTCCACCTTACCTGCAGGTCCGCCGCCGCTAATTCCAGCGTGACGGGCAAGGGGTAGCCGGTGCCGGCGCCGGCGGCACGCAGCTTCTGCGACAAGTCGATGAGGCCGAGCGCGGCGGCAAAGGCGTTGCCACCGAGGGTGAGCACCGCGGTATGCACGAAGCCGATGAAGTTCTGCACATCTGGCTCTATGGCCAGATTCTGCTTTAGAAGTCCGCTTGCCACACTAGTCCCTGGCTTTCACTCCCTGTTGGTAAATGCAGCCGGCCACTCAAGCCTTCGTCGCATGGGCTTGCATGTCGGGGCGGGTCTGGAAGTGGCGCATGAATCCCGGGCGCCAAGTGCCCGCACCCCCCTAATTGCGGCTTAAAAGGATGGAAATTTAGCGCCGGCCTCGCGAGCAGACGCTGCGGGAGCGTGTTGGGAAGAGGAAAAGCTGGTTGGCGGGGCTCAGGGGCAGAGGAGCAACAGCCCCCGCTCCGCCAGTTAGCGCTGTGCCTGCCCTTGGCTTTGTGCTAACTTAACCATGTTATAAGAATGGTTTTGGAGGCGGTATGGACAAATTCTTTGTTACCCAGAAACTCCCTGGTTACGTCATCACCGGCCTGATCGTCTGGGCGTGGATCAGCATCCTGTCGGTCCTGATCTACGAGCTTTTCGCCCGCTTCCTTTGACAGGATCGCGGCTGCGTGCCGGGCCGGACGAGCGCAGGCAGGCGCAAACCCAGCGCATCTGAGCGCGGCCCGGCAACCTGGGCTGGTTGCACGGACCCCGCCGGATGAGCGAGCCGATGCCATTGCAGGCTACCCGCATGGGCCGGAACCGGCGCCAGCTTGCTGCCCAAGCACCGTCAAACCGCGCCGGGTTGTCGATGGCGCGGGATTCAGGTGCTTGAATTTGCCAGCGGCAACGCCCGATCGAGCTGCGGCTTCTGCTGGGCGAAAGTGCCGTAAAAAAATGCGTCGCCCACCACGGTGATGGGGGCCACCCGCACGCCATAGCGCGCTTTGGCCTCAGCCGCCACCCCGGGCGCGGTCACGTCGCGCTCTGCAAAAGCGATGCCGCGATCGGCCAGATAGCGCTTCACCGCAGCGCAGTCCGGGCACCCCGGGCTGGTGTAAACCAGAACACCGACACTCATCGCCGGCAGTCCTCGGGGACGGCCCAGCTGCCGCGCCGCATGCGCATCACGACTTCACCGTGGCGCCAAATCCGGCTTTCTGGACTGCCGCAATGGCCGCCTGGATGTCCGCCGTG
>JAJYBT010000635.1 GCA_021778875.1 Acidobacteriota bacterium
GCCGCCGAGCGCCTCGGGTTCGACCGGGATCAGCAACCCGTTTGCGCATCCTGAAGCAGCGGCGGCTGCGGCGGACAGCCAGGGTCCTATGCCGGCGTTCCATTCCAAGGATCCGGTGCTGATTGCGCGGAGCAAGATGCCTGATTGGCCCGGACGAGCGGACCTGCAGGGGACGGTGCATACGGGATCGACCGGCAACATGGCATCGAACCTGATGTACAGTCCTGATCCGGAGTATCCGGCGGAGGCGATTGCTGGGCGGGTGACAGGCGAGGTGACAGTGCGGGTGATTGTAGGTCCGAGCGGCAATGTTATCGATGCACGCGTGGTAAGTGGGCCGCCGCTGCTGCGCGAGGCGGCGCTCGATGCGGTGGGACGCTGGCGCTATCGGCCGTACGAGCAAGAGGGCAAGCCAGTGGCTATGGCCACCACGGCGATCTTCGACTTCCAGCTTCCAACAGGGTGAGACGTCAGGCTGCCGTCTCGATAGGGACATCAATCGACTATCGTCCCACGTTTTTCGCAGCGCGCAAGGCGACAGCGCCGAGGATGCAGACGGCGATGATGAGCGCAATCCAGAGCACCTGCGGATGGCGGTCGGTGAACGACGCCGGCGCCTGCGGCCTGGGCGTGTAGCGCGGGTTCCCCTGTTCCAGCCCAAGCGTGACGGCGAGCGGATTCGCAGATGCCACGAACAGCCGTTCGTAGTCGTATACCGGGGCAACGAGCGCGGGATCGCCGTAGTAAAGGCTTAGAGGCGCACCCGCAGCCGCGGCGGCATCGAAGCAAAGCTTGCGTTGCCGCATCTCCAGCTTCACCACGGCAATCGGCAGCGGCTGGTCGTCGCCGTTCTCGATCGCGACCTGCACCTTCGCCGCACGCTGCAGGTTGGAGCCAAGGATCGCCGCGAAGCCGAGGTTGTCGGTCCTGATCTCGCGTCCGGCCTCGGCGGTATGCACGCGCAGGATGCTGCCGTTCACCACCTCGGGCAACGACGCACGTGCATCGTCTTCGATTCCCCTGGCGATGGTGCCGCCTTCAGGCGAGCCCTGCGGCGCAGGCTCCGTCGTCGCGGTCAGCTTCACATCGCGGCTGAAGTTTCCCTTGTAGCCGGGAGCGAGGACGAACTCGATCCGCTCCACGGGCACACGCGCGGGCACCGCAAAGCTGGCAATACTCTCGCGGCCCGCCGTCTGTACCGACCGAGTTTCGGCCACGGTGGTGTAGACGACTTGCGCTTCGCGACTGGGCGGCACCTCGGCGCCCTGCACCATCGAGGGCGTAAAGCGTGACTGGCCATCCCGTGCGCCAGCAGCGCTGACCGCGCTCAGCACCACGTGCAGATAAGGGAAGGTAGACTCCTGTAGCGGCAGCGTGGTGTCGCGGGAGAGACGCTGCGAGGCAAGATCGAACAGCGTGAACACGCCCAGTTCCGCTCCCTTTGCCGCCTCGGCTGGAGAGTGGCCGCCGGTCACCGTCGCCGTCGCCAGAAAGTCGTGCAGCGATGGATCGAGGTCGAGCGTCACGCTGGTGTAGGCCCGTTGCGGCATCTGCAGATCGAATGCGATGCGGCCGGCAGAGCTGCCGAGGTTCAGCACGCGAGCAGGCTGCGTCTCCTGGGTGATCGCCTCGCTCATCGTGATGGCGTACGGTACCTCGTGCGCGCCCGCCGCGGAGGGAAAGAGTCGCAGATCGGTTAGGGACGGTGCCGCATGCGGAAAGATCGCCGCATCCAGCACCGCGCAGGCCTGCCCATTGCCCCGGGGGACATTCATAGACCGCACGTAGCGCATGTACTGCGGCCTGGCCACCGGAGGCTCATTCACCGCGGCTGTCTGCCAGAGCAGCAGCGCCGCCAGCAGGGCAGCTCTCAACGCGTCACCTCCGAATGCTTATCGTCGTCCCGCAGATTGAGCCAGTCTTTCTGGTACGCGAAGCTGACCGCGAGCAGAAGCGCTCCCAGAGCGAGCAGGCTGGCCACGCGATAGCCCTGGCTGAGGTTGCGCAGGTCATACAGAAACGCCTTGCAGATGGTGAACAGCAGAAGCGCCAGCGCCTGCCAGCGCAGGAAGCTGCTGCGCCTCCAGAAGCCGACTGCAAGCAGCGCCGCGCCGTAGAACATCAGGAAGCCGGAGATGGCCAGCGACTGCTGCAGCGCTGCGTCCGCGCTCCAGGCATTCGGCGCGGGAGCGAACAGCGCGCTCACCTCGCGCACGCCGGTCAGTACAGCCACTACATTGAAAGCCACGGTTGAAGCCGCCGCACAGGCCATCCAAAAGCTCTCTTCTTCGTGCAAGACCTCAATGCGTAGTGAAGCCGCAATCATCCCGGCGAGAATCGCCAGCGCGAGCAGCGCCTTGCCGAAGCCGCCCGTCGCGAAAGCCCGGTGCACAGCCTCCTCCCAGGAGAAGACCAGCTCGCGCAGGGAAAGCAGCATGGCCGTGGCGCCCATCAGCCAGACCACCGTATGGGCCACACCCTCCCACGGGTCTTCCTCGGACCGGTGGCGCACCGCCAGCCATGCGGTTGCGCCGTACGCCGCAACCGCAGTCAGCGCCGTGCCCGTGCAGCTGTTCCAGAGCGGGACGGGGTCGCTGCCAATCACATCGAACACATGGAAACACACCCCGAAGAAACCCAGTCCAAGAGAGCCCAGGCCCAGCCAACGCAGCGTACCTCGCGCGTGCGCTGCTGTCTCTCCGCCCAGCCGCGTCGCCACCCAGATCAACGCCGTGCCTTCCACCAGCCAGCTCACCGTGATCCATGCCCCGCTTGCCTTCAGCGGAATGGCGATGGTCAGAAATACCACCGCAATCGACAGGTGTATGGCCGACGCCAAGGCTGTCTGCGGAAGCCGGAAAAGGCCCAGATAGAACGCCGCCAGCACCAGCACCATCCACGGCAACCAGCTATGGTGGTGCGCGTCCTGCAGCACGGAGTAGAAGGCCAGCCCAGCGAACGCAGCGTTCGCCAGAGGCAGCAGAATCTCTCCAAGCAATGCGCCCGGACCTGCAAGCTGTTCCCTGTTCCCCGCTCCCTGTTCCCCGTTCCCCCCATTGCGCCCCTTCTCGCCCCGGGGTAAGCTCCACCCAGCAACCCTCCCGGATGCAGCTCATGCGCCCAATGCAGGTCGGCACTGGCAAGCGGACGCCCTCGTTCGACGAGGGTTCGCTCGACCAGTACCTGCGGGAGATCAGCCGGTA
>JAJYBT010000636.1 GCA_021778875.1 Acidobacteriota bacterium
GAACCATGGCCTGCAGCCCCAGGAGTCTGACTTCGCAAGAGTCACCCCTCGCAAAATCAATAGCTTAGCGCTTCCCTTCCTGACATTTCCAGCCATTTCCATCGCCTTCAAACGTCGTTCCGTGGCACAGAATTGGCACAGCACACCGATCCTGCCCTGCATCGCCGCACCTCGAAATCATGCGTCGGCATGGGCTCCATGCCGCATGGGGGAGCGCTGGGGCTGCGTTGCGCCACGCGTCATCGGCGACGCCGCCGCGCGCACACCTCATCCGCGCACCCAAGATGTCGGGCCGCAACGTGACGCGCCCAAAAAAAAGGGCGACCCCGCGGGCCGCCCAACAACAAGTTTGACCGCTCCAGCGTGTCGTGCCCTGCGTGTTATCAGTGCAGCGCCACCGACCCCTTGCCCGCCCCAACCGGCGCCGGGTACACGGACTCTTCCGGCTGGTACGGCACGCAGACAAAAATCCAGCGCTCGGAGACCTCAATGCCTGGTACGTATGACTCCGTGCTTTCCTCGACGAGTCGCAGGACGTCCACCATATCGAGACCCTCGGCGGCCGTGTCGCCGCCGGGCACATGCCTGCTTAGATGGTCGCGCAGCGCCGTCCACGCCCGGCTGCTCACGTCGCGCACCGGTGCATCGCTCTGCACCAGCTGGCGACGCTCAGCCACGTTGACCGCGATGAACATGCGCCGCTGCCGCTCGACGGACTCGATGCGCCAGTCGCGCGCCTCGCCGGTGGCAAGCGGCACAAGACACGTCAACTGCGCGCCTCCCGCCTGGACCGTCACCACCGCAACCGGCAACGCCGCCCCAGCGGAGATGGCCATGCCCTGCCCTTTGGGCACAAGCGGGCTGTGAATGCTCCCACGACTAAGCGCCTTGTGGCGCTGTAGTCGGGGCATCGAAGGCCAGGCGAACGCCCGCTTCCTGATACCCGCCCGCTTGCGCGGAGTGGTGAGAGTGCCCGCGCAGCGTCTGGGCGTAGGCCCAGATGTCGGCGAGCACCAGCGGCATTCTCGCGACGGCGCCGGAGCTTTTGCCGGACGCCGCCTGTTGGTCTTCCCCGGGCTTGACGCCCAGGAGCATCGCCAGACCGCGGGCCGCGATGTTGAGCGCCCCGTTGAGATCGGCGTTGTACTGCTTGCGCGAGGCGAAGGTTGCCAGTTGCGCGTTCTCCTTCGCGCGCACGACCTTGCCGGAGCCGTCGTAAGCCCACCTGCTCGTGCCGCGCGCAAACACCGCGAGTACGCGCGCGCCTATCTCCTGCGCCTTGAGGGTGAGCGCCTGAACCAAGGCGCGATGTTCGAAGCGATGAAAGCGCTTTCTCTGCGCCTTAGACGGCCCCTTCGGGCGCCAGCCCTTGAGGTCTTCGACGACAAACACCCGTGCGCCGTGCTTCGCGGCAAACGCCGCCAGGTCTGACGCCAGGGTGCGCGCTGCAGCCAGGCTCAGGCCCGCAATGCGGCGGTGCAGAGCCACGCAGTGCCGCGCGCCACGCTGGAGCGTGCCGGACAACCTCTGTTTGGATGCAATGACGGCCGCCAGAGCGTCGCGCCGGTCGTTGTGCCTGCCGCACGTCAAAAACGTGCGAGCGATCACCGTGCCGGTGGAATCGACGATGGCAGCCGTCGCCGCCGTGTTGATACCCACATCGACGCTGCACACGCGCTGCGCGCCGATGCAAAACTCCTTGTTGGTGAGAAACTTTGGCGACCGCAACGCCACTGGGCAGGACAGCGCGACCTTTGCTCCGCGCAGAACCAACGTCGGGCTCAGGTCGAGCTTGGCCGCCTTCGGCTGCACACGTACAAACCGCCCCTTGACACGCAGCGGCGGACTGAACCGCCATTGCCCGTCCCTGCCCAGCAACTTGATCTGCACGGTGCGCAGGTCTTTGCCGTAGAGGATCATGTTGCCGCCGTACAGGGGCGGGAAGACGTTGCTGACGCCCATTCGCGGAGGCAGCGCACCCAGATCGCGCGACTTGCCGCCGATCTCGCCGTCGAGGAAATGGCTCCAGTTCGACAGGAAGGACGCCACCGCGCCATAGGCGGCCTCGATCGCGGCCCGACGCAGGTAGCTCGGCATCTTACCCAGCATGCGGTCGAGCACGGGGTAACGCACGACGGGACGCTGGGCTGTGAAGTGGAACAGCGCTTCGGTCGCTGCGCACTTGCTCTTTGCCGACGAAACCTCATTCCAATGCACGAACAGCACGCCGCTGATGGCGCGGACTGCACGTCGGTAGGCCGCGATCGTGCGTTCGACATCCGCCCGAATCTCAGGGGTTGTCGACAGGGCGTGCGATTCGGCGCGAATGAGGGTCGAAGCCATGCTCAGACTATGCTGCAACGAACTTAGATCGGCAACAAGAAAAGCCATGAACGATGGATTCAAAACCAGAAACCACGCCGCATACAGCCTGCACTATCACATCATTCTCACGGTTAAATACCGGCACAAATGCATCACTGCCGAGATGCTGGAGAGGTTGCGCGGCATCTTTGCCGACGTCAGCGCATCGTGGCGCTGCACGTTGGTCGAGTTTGGCGGTGAGGCGGATCACGTGCATCTGCTGATCGAAGCGCACCCGTCGATGAATCTGGCGCGCTTTGTCGGAAACCTGAAGACCGTCAGCTCGCGCTATCTGCGCAAGGAATTCGCGGCGCATCTGCGGCAGTTCTTCTGGAAGGCGCGGTTCTGGAACAGCGCCTACGCGGTTGTCAGCGCGGGTGGACATGCGAGCATCGACCAATTACTGGCCTACATTCAAGATCAAGAGACGCCGCCTGCGGCGGCGCACCGCTCGACCCGCGACTAAGCGCAGGCGCTGTAGTCGGGGGATGCGCGGTGGATTTGCTCAAAAAGGCGAGCCACTGCGTCAGGCAGGCTCACGGACAACGCGCGGCCCTCGTAGTGGGGCGCTGTTTGAGGGATGCCAGTTCGGCAGAAAATTGCACGGGGTCGAGCACCACACCAAATCCGCGGTGGCTTTCAATAGTCATGACCGATTCCTCCTGAAGGTTGACCTGGTTCCACGTGTAGCGACCGCGCCCCACGAAAAAAAGCGGACCCGAGGGCCCGCGAAGGAAGAAAATTGATGCCAAGCCTCAAGGCGGCAGCGCTCTACGCGTCTGCTTGCGCCGCCTCGCCCTCGTTGCCGTCATGCATGATGGCCGCGCGTTGCAGCCA
>JAJYBT010000637.1 GCA_021778875.1 Acidobacteriota bacterium
CCTGGGGCTGCATGCGCTTCTTCTATTTTAGATGCGATGGGTCTGAAATTGGCGGAAGAAGGGCGTGCGCCGGTGCGGAGTTGGCCGGACTGGTGGCCTAGCCGAGGGTTCCGGCGACGGCCGGGGAGAGCGCGCGGAGCTTTTCGACAGCCTCCGGGACGACGCGGAGGACGTGGTCCACGTCGGCGTGGGTGGCGGTCTTGAGCAGACTGAAGCGCAGGCTGGCGCGGGCGCGGGTCTTGTCGAGCCCCATGGCCATGAGGACGTGGCTGGGCTCCGTGGCGCCGGAGTGGCAGGCAGAGCCTCCGGAGACTGCAACTCCTTTTAAATCAAGCGCGATGACCATGGCTTCGCCCTCGACCTGATCGAACCAGATGTTGGTGGTGTTGGCGGCTCGGGGTACGGGGAGATGGTCGGGGCCGATTCCGTTGAGGCCGGTGCCGGGGATGCGGAGGATCTCGGCTTCCAGGCGGTCGCGGAGGGCGGCGACGCGGTCGATGGTTCCGTCTTCGAGGCTGTGCATGGCAAGCTCGGCGGCCTTGGCCAGGCCGACGATGCCGGGGACATTCTCAGTGCCGGCACGGCGACGGCGCTCGTGGCTGCCGCCGACGATGAGGGATTCGAGCGGGGTGCCGCGCCGGACGAACAGCGCGCCGACGCCCTTGGGCCCGTGCATCTTGTGAGCGCTGATGGAGAGCAGGTGGCAGCCGATGCGGCGTACGTCGAAGGGGACCTTGCCCGCGCCCTGCACGGCGTCGATGTGGAAGAAGGCGCCGGCCTGGCGGGCAAGGGCGCCGATGGCCTCGACGGGCTGCAGAACGCCGGTTTCGTTGTTGGCCAGCATGACGCTGATGAGCCGGGTGTTGGGCTGAAGGGCGTTCTGGATGTCGGCGGGCGCGATGAGGCCGCTGGGCTGGGGTGCGACGAAGGTGACCTCGACGCCGCGTTCGGCCAGGCGGTTGGCTGCCTGCAGGACGGCGGAGTGCTCGATGGAGGTGGTAATAAGGTGGTCGCCGGGGCGGAGCATGCCGAAGAGGGCGGTGTTGTCGCCCTCGGTGCCGCCGGAGTTGAAGACGACCTCTGCCTCGTGGCACTGGAAGAACTCGGCGAGGGTTTCGCGGGCGTGCTCGATGGCGGAGCGGGCCTGCTGGCCGTCGAGGTGAATGGAGGAGGCGTTGCCAAAGTGGCTGATCCAATAAGGATGCATCGCTTCCACGACCTCCGGCAGCAGCGGAGTGGTGGCATTGGCATCCATATACACCCGCTTGCCGGACAGCGATGCAATCGACATGGGAGGAGCCTCCGTTCGGGAGCGTGGCACGCACCGGCGAACCGCATGCAGAGCCGCGCAGAGCGCCTGAGCGCATTATAGGCCTACGGGCGGACGGTTTCTGGTTGGTAGAGCGTGATGAGAGAGGGTGCTTGCTTGCAGTGGAGGGGCGGGTTGCTTTGCGCGGCTACGACTTTTGTGGCAGGGATTCTAACGTTGATTGCAGAAATTTGACTGCTATAGTGTATGTGCCAACGGACGGGCGGGGGAAAGCGCAGCGTGCGACGAATGGAAGCACTTGCTTTCATTGGGAGATTTGGGCGTTGCAGGCAGCTCCCTGTTTGTTTTGATTTAGATGCTGTGGAAATCGCTTCACCCAAGTGAGGATGGCGAAGCCTTGCTCGTAATTGCACCTGAGAGCCGTGCGGACTGGCTGTGCGAGGGGGGAACCGGCGCACGGGGCGAAGCGGCGTGCGGCGCGTGGTACGCGGTTTATACGACGTGCCGGCATGAGAAGCGGGTGGCGCAGCACCTGAGCAGCCGCAAGATCGAGCATTATCTGCCGCTGTATCGCTCGCGGCGCAAGTGGCGGGACGGGTCGAAGGTGGAGCTGGATCTGCCGCTGTTTCCCAGCTACATCTTTGTTCACATCCGGCGCACAGAGAAGGCGCAGGTGCTGCAGGTGCCGGGGGCGCTGGCGGTGGTGGGCGGAACCGGCGGAGAGCCGGCCACACTGCCGGACGACGCGATTGAGGCGTTGCGCTGCGGGCTGGCGCGGCAGAGGGTGGAGCCGCACGAACTGCTGACCGTGGGGCAGCGAGCCCGGATACGGACAGGCGCCTTTGCCGGAATGGAAGGCGTGGTGCAGCGGAAAAAAAGCGGGCTGCGCGTGGTGCTGACTTTGCAGCTGATTATGCAAAGCATTGCGGTTGAGGTAGACGAGACCGACCTGGAACTGGCGCCGTAGCAGCGCAGACCTCTTTACGCCTGCGGGCTGTGCCGTGATTGCGGATGCTCGCGGCGGCCTGCCGGCGGGCGGAAGAGCGCAACTAAGCGAACATGCGGAATCCTCCGATCCGCAGCGAGTTTCCCCCAAATAACGAAAGTACGCGTTGGATTGCGGCAGCAGTGCGGTGGTTACATTGCGCGCGGTGTTGCCGGTACGGGCGTTTGCTTGGGTTCCACGCCCTGTGGAACGGCTCCGGCGGGACCGGGGCGGCAAGGGACGCGAGACGAGGGATCCTTCTGGAAAGATGCAGGACGCGCAGATGGCGGGAACATCAGGATCGACAAGACGAGGCGCGGAGCAGCGCATACTGACGACCGCTGCCACTCTGTTTTCGCAGTACGGGTATAACGGAGTGAGCACGCGCGAGATTGCGGCCGCGGCAGATGTGAATGAAGTGACGATTTACAGGCATTTTCCGCGCAAGCGCGACCTGTACCTGGCGGTGCTGAGCGCGGAGTTGCAGCGCGTGCACCTGCGCGGCGAGTTGCTGGCGCAGGTGGCGGATGCGCAGAGCGGACGCGCGGCGCTGGCCAGTACGTTCGAGCTGATCTCCTCCATGCTGAACCAGCAGCCGCAACTGCTGAGACTGCTGGGCTACAGCGTGCTGGAGCTGAGCGCGGATCTGGATCCGCTGCTGCGGAAGCATCTGGGCGAGCTGGTGGAGGTGGTGGCGCACTACCTGCAGCCCTGGATTGATCGCGGGGAGCTGCGCTGCGCGAATGCCAAGACGCTGGTACTGACGCTGACCGCGATTGTGCTGAGCCGGGGTCCGCTGCGCCGCGTGTTTGCCGGGGAAGATGCGGAGCTTGCCGCGCTGTTTGAAACCTATTCCGAGTTTTGCCTGGAGAGGGCGTAGGGCGTGGCGTGGGTTTTGCGGGAAGGCCGGGAATGCGAATCCTGATTCTGAGCATCAATTATTGGC
>JAJYBT010000638.1 GCA_021778875.1 Acidobacteriota bacterium
ATGACGCACATACGTACTCTTCCAGCGCGGCAGCAAACCATTCGGCACAGGCCACTCGTAGTGGTACCAGCCATCCTGCTTGTCGGGCAGCGTCGTTGCGGCAGCAATCAGCCCCCGGATGATCGGCTTGCCGTTGATGTCCTTGAGATCCAGCGCGTTCTTTCCTTCCAGCGCCGGGTCGGGATGGAGCAGCATATTGCCCTGCGGATCCAGCACAAAAATATACGTCTCGCCCTGGCGCCAGCGGCTGTCCGCCGTGCGCAAGTCAGCGAAAGCTGCTTCGCCCCTCGTGCGGATTAAGTCTGACGCATCGTTGACCAGCACAACAAGATCGCGCGTCTCTCGATGCTCATAGGCCTGATCCAAACTCGCGGGAGTGGTAGTGGCATGGCTGGCGGCG
This sequence comes from Acidobacteriota bacterium, assembly GCA_021778875.1. The sequence goes on from JAJYBT010000638.1 coordinate 401, forward strand.
CCGCAGAAAGCCAGCGTCGCAACAAATGAAACCGGCAGCAGGAACGAAAACATCCGTCGAATGCGCATATGCACCCCCTTGCCATTGGGTGTGGCAAACAGCCAACTATTGTTTCAAATTACGCTCAGGCAGTGCCGTGATTGCAGTCACCGGCTCCAGTGACGCATGCAGGCGCCGCACATCCAACGGCTGCCGAAATTCAAACAAGCCGCCCCTTAACCCTGCCGCTTGCTTCAGCTTCGCTCGAACTGTCGTGGTGCGGAATGACTGACTTGCGCATTCCCGTGAAAAAGTCGCCGCTCATCTTTCAAAAGGCTTCTGCATCGCTCGTGATGCAATCCGCCTCCTGTTCATGACATCTGAACGCGCACCCACACGCTTCACTCACCCGCACGATGACAAAATCTTTAACAAAAACTTTGCCGGGTTCATCACATTTGATTGCGATGAGCGTCACAGCAATGCATGCCGTGGTGTGTCACGCTGACGCAGCAAACCGGGCCCCGCATAATCCGCAAGGAGGTGGATCATGTTTGCTCGAATCGTTACGTTTCCGCTAAAACCCGAAAGCACTGCAACGTTAACCGATACAGTCGAAAAGAGCGTCGTTCCGCTGCTTCGCGCTCACAAGGGTTTCCTCGATCAATTCATGCTGGTCACATCCGATGGGAAGACCGGCTACGGAATCAGCTTCTGGGATAACAAGGAAAATGCCGACGCATATAACCGCTCCGGTTATCGCGACGTGTTGAAGGTGCTGGATACGGTGATCGCCGGGCCCACTCAGTTGCAGCTTTGCCAGGTGACAAACTCCACCGCGCATAAGATTGCACATGCCAAGGTTGCCTGAGCAACTCCAGACAGCAACGCCGTAAGGGGAGAGGCTGAAGGAAGCATTGGAAGCAGCAGTTCACTAGGGCCTGCTCACACTGCCGAGGTAGTGCAAACAGGCCCTCTCCGCTATTCTCCTGTCTCTAAAAGTCGCACCATAATTTGAGCTGTCATCTTGAACGAAGTTTGGCCGATTTTCGGCCAAACGAAGTCGAAGGACCTGCATTTGTCGCGCTCAGGTATGTAAAGAACTTCCGAGACACCACGCTATTCCGCTTTCGCAAGCGTGTTCATCAGCAGATCCCTGCGCCGGTTGGCCACGCCGTCGGCGTTGTGCAGCACGCGCAGCCACGCGAACACCGCCGCCCCCGCCAGCACCAGGAACACCGGCACCGCCAGCCAGAGCCGCCCGGCATACAGGCACAGCCCAAACACAGCCGCCGCCACGCCCAGCAGCGTCGTCTGAATGAACATGGTCAGAAGCGCGCTCGCCGCCGACCCGCGCTGCCGCGTCAGCCGTCCCAGGTTCAGCCGGTGCGGCATCGCCAGCGAGAAGGCGTTGCCCACCGCAAGATTGGCCGGCAGCGCAAACAAAAGCCACGCAATCGTCGCAGCCAGCACCACGCCGTTCGGCCGGCCCAGAATCAGAATCGCTAGCCCCCCCGCCAGCAGCGCCGTCAGTCCATAAACCAGCGCGTGAAAAAAATTCTTCGCCAGCATCACCGTCTCAATCCGCGTGGGTGAAAGAAACAGCATCTGGATGCCCGTGCCTTCCGCGCCAAGATTGTTGTAGATCATCTGCGCCGGCCCCAGCAGCGCATACGCCACGCACAGCGGCAGAGTCAGCAGATGCGCATGCCCAGGCATCGACGCGCTGCTCCGAAAGAGGCTCCCCAGCACAATCACCATGAACACCGGCGCGCCAATCATATAAAGCAGAGGCATCGACCGCACCAGCGTGTGCAGTTCTTTCTCCATCACCGCCGCCACCGGACCGGCGCCGTTAAGCAGCCACCCCGCGCTTTCTCTCCGCTCTGTCTTCTGGGTTGGAACTTCCCCAAGGCTCTCGCCGCGATACTCTGCGCGCAGCCGCATCGCCAGCAGCGCTCCCGTCGCCAGCACATACACCCCAAGCGCCCCCAGGGCCGCCAGCGCGCGCCCCGGCTTGTGTTCCGCCGCGCCTTTCAGTTCCACAACCACCAGCCCCGGCGGAAGCCATTGCTGCACGCCGCTCACTGCATCCACCACCGGCTCCATCTCCTGCGCCATCGTCCGCCGCGCCGCCATCCGCGCGCCGGAGCCCTTCGCTCCGTTGCCGCCGCTCTCGTGCAATGCGGGATTCAGCAGTTGCAGGCTCAGCAGGAACATCACGAACAGCGCGCTCAATATCTCCCGTGTGCGCCGCCGCGCAAGCCAGCGATCCATCCACACAAGAATCACGCGCGCCAGCAGGATGTTCGCCGCTCCAAGACTCGCCAGTCCCAGCCCAATCCACGCAAACAAATCCGGCCTCGCCACCGATACGCCCACCAGGATGCCCAGGCTGCAAAGGCCGCCCATCACCGTGGAAATATCCCCCAGCCCAAAAACCACATACAGCAGGCAGAACGCGCTGAAGCTCACCGGAAATCGCAGCAGCGCGCTCATGTCAAACTGCTGCTGAAACGACGCCAGCGCCACCGGCACCAGTTGCCACAGAAAGCACACCAGCCAGAAAAGAATCGGAAGCAGTTGCCAGTTGCGCTCCGCCACCAGCGAGTGCGCCATGACGCCCAGCCCCACGCCCAATCCCACGCCCATCAGCGCGTAGACAAGAAAAGAAACGCCGCGCGCCCCCAGCTCAAACATCCCCTCGGCTGAGCGCAATCGGTGGGTCAGCAGTTGCCAGCGCATCGCCGCCAGCGCCGCATATTGCCCCAGCGCCAGCCGGCTCAGCGGTCCTGCCGCCACGCGGGCCTCGCCGCCCTG
>JAJYBT010000639.1 GCA_021778875.1 Acidobacteriota bacterium
CGCTCGGCCTCGGAGTCGCCTTCATGCTGATAGGCGCTGTCGTCTTTTTCGTCTTTCCACGGCCTCTCATCGCGCTCTACACACGCGATCCGCAGGTCATGGCCGTGGGCCCCAGCCTGCTGTGGGTTGCCGCTGCCTTCCAGATCTTCGACGGCATCCAGACCGTCTCCACCGGCGCCTTGCGCGGGCTTGGCGAAACGCGCATCCCCATGCTGGCCAATTTCGTCGGGTACTGGATTCTCGGCCTGCCCCTTGGCCTTACTCTCTGCTTCGTACTCCACTGGGGCATCTACGGCCTCTGGATCGGCCTCACGCTCGCCCTTGTCGTCATTGCGGCCATGCTGCTGCGCCGCTGGCGCCACGACTCCCGAAGACTCATCCTCGCCGCCCCTGCACAATAGGGCATTGTCCCATCGTGCCGTTTCCTGTGCGCACCGGGATCCCCGTGCCGGCCCTCGCCGCAGCGAATTTGCTTGTAATTCCGCTCAAATCTGTTGTTTCTGGTTAACCCGGGCAAATTCAAAGGCATGCCGCCATCCTTTTGAAGGCATGAACACCGGTTGCACTCACTGGGACTCAAAGGGGTAAACTCCAGCGCTGCATGCAGGACGCGGACTCTCCGCGGTGACTATAATCAAATGTGAGTGAAAGAGCCACTCTTTCCAGAATTTACCCGAAGGGAATCCCGCCAAATGGCGACAGGAGACCTGGCCCTGGGTCAAGAACAGGGCGCATTCAGTTCGCAGCAGCGTGTCGTTAACGATTTCAGCATCAACGTAGCAACGGTAAACGGATCCGGCTCGCAATCCGCCAATAGCGTTCTGCTGAAGAGCATCTTCGGAATGGGCGTTCCCGTCAGCGGGAAAAACCTCTTCCCCTCCAACATCGCCGGACTCCCCACTTGGTACACCATTCGCGCCAGCAAGGACGGCTACGTAGCCCGCAAGCGCGACGCGGAGATCCTTGTGGCGCTGAACCCAGAGACTGCCAGACAGGACATCCTCGCTCTCCCCACCGGCGGCGTCGCCATCTACGAAGAGAACTTCAATCTCAAGCAGTATCGTGACGATGTCGCGTGTTACCCGGTCCCATTCGACAAGATCACCGCAGCTGTCTGCCCTGAGGCCAAGCTCCGCAAGCTCGTCAAGAACATGGTCTACGTCGGCGTCGTGGCGCAGTTGCTCTCCATCGATCTCGGCGTGGTGGAGCATGGCTTGCAGCGCCAGTTTGCCAAGAAGCAGAAGGTCTTCGACCTCAACTTCGGCGCCGTCAAGGCTGGCTTCGACTTTGCCAAGGATAAGTTCGTCAAGCAGGATCCGTACGTCATCGAGCGGATGGATAAGACCGCCGGCAAAATCATCATCGACGGTAACGCAGCCTGCGGCATGGGCGCGGTCTTCGCCGGTGTTACCGTGATTGCCTGGTATCCCATCACCCCATCCACGTCAGTCGTTGAGGCCACCACGGATCTGCTCAAGAAGCTTCGCGTCACCCCTGAGGGCAAGGCGACCTACGCAGTCGTGCAGGCTGAGGACGAACTGGCCGCCATCGGCATGGTGCTGGGCGCAGGCTGGGCAGGCGCTCGTTCCATGACGGCGACCTCCGGCCCCGGCATCTCGCTCATGGCAGAGTTTTCCGGCCTCGGCTACTACGCTGAGCTCCCCGGCGTCATCTTTGACGTGCAGCGCTCCGGGCCCTCCACCGGCATGCCCACGCGTACCTCGCAGGCAGATCTCCTCTCCACCGCATTCCTCTCGCACGGCGATACCAAGCACATCGTGCTTCTGCCCGGTTCCGTCAAGGAGTGCTTCGAGTTCGGTTGGAAGGCCTTCGACGTTGCCGAGCGCTTTCAGACCCCGGTCTTCGTTCTTACCGATCTGGACCTCGGCATGAACAACTGGATGTCCGATCCCTTTGAGTATCCTGAGCAGCCGATCGATCGCGGCAAGGTGCTGACTGCGGAAGACCTCGAGCGCCTCGGCGGTTTTGCCCGCTACCGCGATGTGGATGGCGATGCCATCGGCTGGCGCACACTGCCCGGCACGCGGCATCCAAAGGCGGCCTACTTCACCCGCGGCTCTGGCCACAATGACGCTGCAGGCTACACCGAGAAGCCCGATGAATATCAGGCCATCATGGATCGCCTTGCGCGCAAGTTTGAGAATGCGCGGAAAGCAGTCCCGGGCCCGGCCATCGTCAAGAACGGCACCTCAAAGATCGGTTTCATCGCCTACGGCACCTCCGACTTTGCCGTGCAGGAAAGCATGGATCAGATCAAGAAGGAGCATGGCATAGACGTCGATTATCTCCGCGTTCGCGCCTATCCCTTCGCGCAGGAGGTTCTGGACTTCGTTGCCTCGCATGATCGCGTCTACATCATCGAGCAGGATCGCGACGCCCAGTTGGCCAGCCTGCTCAAGCTTGACCTGCCTGCCGATCAGGTCGTCAAACTGCGCAGCATACTCCACTACAACGGCCTGCCGCTCGATGCGCGCACCGTTACTGAAGAATTTGCAACCAAGGAGGGCCTGTAAATGGCAACCGCAACATCCAATCCCACCGCAGGCCCCAAGGTCAACCGAATCGGCCTCCCTGTTCTTGAGTACCGTGGCGGCAAGTCAACACTCTGCGCCGGCTGCGGACACAACGCCATCTCCGAGCGCATCATCGACGCCATGTTTGAGATGGGCGTCGAGCCGGAGCGCGTCATGAAGATGAGCGGCATCGGCTGCTCCTCCAAGAGCCCTGCCTACTTCATGAATCGCTCGCACAGCTTCAACAGTGTGCATGGCCGCATGCCCTCGGTCTCTACCGGAGCACTGCTGGCCAACCAGCAGATGATGCTGCTCGGCGTCTCCGGCGACGGCGACACGGCATCCATTGGCGTGGGCCAGTTCGTGCACCTCATGCGCCGTAACCTCCCCATGATTTACATCATCGAGGACAACGGCGTTTACGGTCTGACCAAGGGCCAGTTCTCCGCCACGGCGGACCTCGGCTCCAAGCTCAAGACCGGCGTCATCAATGATCTGCCCGCGATTGATACCTGCGCGCTGGCCATTCAGCTTGGCGCCACGTTTGTGGGCCGCTCCTTCTCGGGCGACAAGAAGCAGTTGCTCTCCATGCTCAAGGCGGCAATCGCGCACAAGGGCACGGTGATGCTCGATGTCATCAGCCCCTGCGTAACCTTCAAT
>JAJYBT010000640.1 GCA_021778875.1 Acidobacteriota bacterium
TGACTTTGCCTACCTTCGTTCTGTAGTCTACGAGCAAACCGCGAACACCCTCGATGCGTCGCGGGACCACCTCTTTGAGTCTCGCCTGCAGCGCATCCTGCGTTCCACCGGCCTCCGCACGCTCGATAACCTAGTTGCTTCGCTGCGTCGGCAGCCCGATCCCTCCATCCGGCAGTCGATCGCCGAAGCAATGACGGTCAGCGAGACGAGTTTTTTCCGTGATCGTCTGCCCTTTGATGTGCTGCGCCTCTATCTGATTCCCGACCTGATCTGGCATCGCGCCTCCACCCGTCGTCTGCGCTTCTGGAGCGCTGCCTGCTCCACTGGTCAGGAAGCCTACTCCCTGGCCATGCTACTGCGTGAAAGTTTTCCACATCTCCAGAACTGGCATCTTCAGATTGTTGGCACAGACATATCCGCGGAGGTGGTTAACCGCGCCCAGGCAGGACGCTATCAACGCCTGGAGGTCAACCACGGCCTTCCCGCCCGTTATCTTCTCAAGTACTTCCAGCGCATCGAGGAGGAGTGGGAGATGGTGCCCGATCTTCGCCGGATTTGCCGCTTTCAGCAACGAAACCTCTGTAACGGCCCCATTCTTTTGGAAAAATATGACGGAATCCTGCTCCGCAATGCCATGTCCTTCTTTTCGGCGGAGGCGCGTCGGCGGCTGCTCCTGAATGTCCATCGCCTGCTTGCCCCGGATGGTTTCCTTATCCTTGGCGCTGGCGAAGAACCTGATCTGGCCGGGCTTTTCCGGCCGGTCAAGGTTCGCGGCACGTACTACTACATCCCGTTGCCGGAGGCCTAGACCGCGGCCCAGGTTCGCCGCTCTTCGGAAAGCTCCGGGGCTGAACACGATATCCTGCAGTTGCGTGCGAAGGCTGCGCGCCCGCCAACAATGGGCTCCAGCAGGAAAACCCGGTCCAGCAAGTCAGACGCAGCTCTCGCGCTCTTTCATCCCGTCACCGCAGCATGGTTCCAGTCTGCCTTTAGAGAGCCAACAGCGCCCCAGCGGCAGGGTTGGCCGGCCATTGCCCGCCGCGAAAACACGCTCATTCTGGCGCCAACCGGCACCGGCAAAACCCTCACCGCATTCCTCTGGTGCCTGGACCGTCTGATGTTGCATCGTAGCGCAGGCGAGCTGGAAGGCTGCCGCGTCATCTATATCAGCCCGCTCAAGGCGCTCGCCGTTGACGTCGAGCGCAACCTGCGCGCGCCGCTGGCTGGAATCGCAGAGACCGCACGCAAACAGGGCATTGCCTTCCATACGCCGCAAATCAGTATCCGAACCGGAGATACGCCGCAAACGGACCGCGCGCGCTTCCGCCGCCATCCATCGGAAATCCTCATCACCACGCCCGAGTCGCTTTACCTGCTTCTTACGTCGGAATCAGCCGCAGCGCTGCGCACCGTCGATACCGTAATCCTCGACGAGATTCACGCGCTCGTTCCGACTAAGCGCGGAGCTCATCTGGCCCTCAGCCTCGAGCGCCTGCAGGCCATCGTGCCCGGCCCCATCCAGCGCATCGGTCTTTCTGCCACGCAGCGTCCACTCGAGGAAGTAGCGCACTTCCTCGCAGGAGTGACTCCGCACAAATCCGGATCGCACGCAGACGATGCGAGGGCTGATGAGCTTGCAGAATTCGAGCATGAATGGACAAGCAATGATGAGCCGACGCATCGCTTTCGCCCCGTCTCCATCGTCAATGCAAGCGAGCCCAAGCAGCTCAAACTTCGCGTTGAGGTCCCGGTCGAGGACATGGCGCGCATCACACAATCTGGTCCTTCCGCCTCCGACCCGAGCAAGCGCACCTCCATCTGGAGTGCCATCGACGCGCGCTTGCTCGACATTGTTCTCGACCGTCAATCGACGCTCATCTTCGTCAACAACCGCCGCACCGCTGAACGCATCGCCGAGGCGCTGAATGAACTCGCCGGTGAGCGCGGGCTCGCCGGCACGCTGGCCCGAGCGCACCACGGCTCGCTGGCCGCGCTACAGCGCGCGGAGATTGAAGACCAGCTCAAAGCCGGAAATATTCGTGCTCTTGTGGCCACGTCGTCGCTTGAGTTGGGCATCGACATGGGCGCCATCGATCTTGTGATTCAGATCGAAGCGCCGCCATCTGTCGCCGCAGGCATGCAGCGGATCGGTCGTGCCGGCCATCGCGTGGGCGCGGTGAGTGAGGGAATCATCTTCCCGAAGTACCGCGCTGATCTCATCGCCTGTGCGGCCGTTACTCGCGCCATGCAGGACGGCCTGGTCGAATCCACGCGCTATTTGCGCAACCCACTCGACGTGCTCGCACAGCAGATCGTGGCCACCGTAGCGCAGCCCCCAGCCGTTGCCATCCAGCGCAGAAAGGGCCATCCGCCGCCGCAAGCGCGCATCCTGGTGGACGAGGTCTTTGCGCTGGTCCGCGGCGCGGCGCCCTTTGCCTCGCTCAGCCGGACGACTTTTGAAGGCGTGCTCGATCTGCTCTCTGGGCGGTATCCGTCGGACGAATTTGCCGAGTTGCGCCCGCGCATCACATGGGACCGCAAAGGCGGCATCCTCACTCCACGCGAGTCTGCCAAGATTCTGGCCGTGCAGAACGCGGGTACTATCCCTGACCGTGGCCTTTACGGAGTATTTCTTTCCAACTCCGAGAAACCCGTGCGAGTCGGAGAACTCGACGAGGAGATGGTCTTTGAGAGCCGCGTAGGCGAGACGTTTCTCCTAGGCGCCTCCAGTTGGCGCATCGACGAGATTACCCCCGACCGTGTGCTCGTCTCGCCGGCACCGGGCGAGCCTGGCAAGATGCCATTCTGGCACGGCGATCAGGCCGGGCGCCCGCTTGAATTCGGCCGCCGCATCGGCGCCATGGTCCGCGAGTTGCGTGAACTTCCCCGCAATGCGGCCATCTGCCGCCTGGTTCGCGAGCACAGCCTTGACGCGCAGGCCGCGGAGAACCTTGTCCGTTTCCTTGCTGATCAGGAGGCTGCAACCACCGCTGTGCCGGACGACCAAACCATCCTCATCGAGCGTGTGCGCGACGAACTTGGTGACTGGCGCGTCTGCGTGCTTACACCTTTTGGAAGTCGTGTACACGCGCCGTGGGCCATGGCAGTCGCCGCACGAATGCGCGCCGCCGGTGGCCTCGATGTGGAATCGATGTGGGGTGATGACGGCTTTGTCCTTCGATTTCCAGACACC
>JAJYBT010000641.1 GCA_021778875.1 Acidobacteriota bacterium
GAATCGCGCCCACCCAGTACCAGTGCGTCGCCAGAATCCCGTACTGATACGCCGAGCCCGCCCAGCCCATCAGCTCCAGCGATCCCATGTTGGCTGAGACAAAGCTCAAACCCGCAATCCAGGCGGTCATTTCGCGCCCGGCCATAAAGAACTCTTCGCTGGTGTTCGACTTTCCTTTCAGGTAAAAGCCGATCCAGACAACCATCGCGAAGTAGATGGCGATAACAGCAATGTCGAGGGGTCTGAGGTGGGCCAGCGGCGAAGCGCTGAAGGCGAGCAGAGCCGGCACGGAAGCGATGGAACCGGCAGCGGCAGTGGATGGGACCAATCCGAGCATGGTGGCACCTAATCGAAAGTGGTGATTCCGTCTTTCAACTCTAGACGTTCGCACCTAAGTAAATGGGTTTACTGGGAGACTTGTCAAGCCTCAAAAATGGGCGCTCAACAAGAACACGTGCGCAACGCAGACCGGGGCCGTGGAAACCATAGCAGTTGAAGATGCTATTTCCTTCAGAATCCGAGTAAGCGTTTACCGAGCAAAGTGTACCACATCCCTCACTGGATGCAACACCCGCCTGTTTTGCCTGCTCTCGCACGCCAATCCGTTCCTCCTCGGCCGTGCCCTACCGCTCGTGTTTCCAGCCCGGTGCAGGCGCTTGCCTCAGCGCCGCGCTGTCCCATTCTTCCTGCTTGTTTTCCACCCTCTTCGAGACTATTTTGAGACATGGCGTCTCCGCCTCGCCGCGTCCTAACCCAACATTCCGTGCCTGCTCTGCACCGCTTAGATCCGGTGGCAACTCCATGAGTCCATCTCTATTCCCATGCCCATTCCCATTCCAAGGAGCCGTGCCAATGCAATCGCCCATCGATACTGCTCTCCGGTCGGCCTTCTCCCGCCGCGCCTTTTTCCGCATGGCCGCCGGCGCATCGGCGCTCGCCGCCTTGCCCGTCACGGAGCAGCAACTCGCTCTCGCCGCGCGTCCCCACTTCGCCGACCCCAACATCGGCATCCACATTGACGCCAATGAGAATCCCATGGGGCCTTCGCCGGCCGCGCGTCAGGCCGTCCTCGACATACTCCCCCGCGGCGGCCGCTATCTCTTCAACATGGAAGATGAGTTGACCGAGCTGTTCGCCCGGCAGGAGGGGTTGGACCCCGAAAGCGTAGTCGCCTTTGCCGGATCCTCCTCACCGCTCCACTACACGGTGCTCGCCTTCACCAGCAAAACCCGGCCGCTCGTGGTCGCCGACCCCGGCTATGAGGCTCCCTCGTGGGCCGCCCAGGTCTCCGGAGCGCCGATCCTCAAGGTGCCTCTTGCCGACCCGCACGGCGCCGCCACTCACGACATCAAGGCCATGCTTGCCGCCGCATCCAACCCCGGCGTCCTCTACATCTGCAATCCCAACAACCCCACCGGCACGGTAACGCCGCAGGCCGATATCGAATACGCCGTCGCCCATGTGCCAGCCGACGCTGTTCTCCTGATCGACGAAGCCTACATCCATCTCTCCAACGCGCCCAGCACACTCCGCTTCGTCCGGGAGCGCAAAAACGTCATCGTCCTGCGCACCTTCTCCAAGCTCTACGGAATGGCTGGCCTCAGGATGGGCTTTGCCATTGGCCGCCCCGATCTGCTCGCAAAGATTGTGCCGCTCGGCGGGCAGGATCCTCTGCCGATTACCGCCATGACCGCCGCCAAAGCCAGCCTTCTGGAACCCGGCCTCGTGCCCTCCCGCAAGCAGACCATCGCCGCCATTCGCCAGGAAACGCTTGCATGGTTCAGCGGCAAGGGTTACGCCACAACGCCGTCTGACAGCAACTGCTTCATGCTCGACGTGCGCCGCCCGGCCTCTCCGGTCCAGCAGGCCCTGGCCGCAAAGCAGGTCTTTGTCGGCCGAATGTGGCCGGCCTGGCCGACCAGCCTGCGTATAACCGTGGGCACGCGCGACGAGATGCGGACCTTCCGCGAGACCTTCCTGCAGGTGATGAGCGGCTCAAACGCGGAGATCGTTCCCCCGCCACACCCCAGCCGCTCGCACTTCCGGCGCATGGTCTGAGACCCGAATCGGCAGCCTCTGCCTACCCCAAGATAAGTGACCTGCATCACATTTCGCAGTGCCTACCAGCACATTCAGCCACCCGGTATGGTGGCACCCTTGCTCGTACGAGGTGCTCCTGATGACGGATTTGGGGCCAAACCGGTGGACCCACCCGGCAGTCATCCTGGTCGCAACGGACCTGACTGACCTGGAGCGGCTGATGACCTTTGCCATGGGGCAGGCATCGGAGACGGGAGCACGTCTTATCCTGCTGCACGTCTTGCCCGGCGGCGGCAGCATGGCCGTCGATGCTGTGGGAATGCCCTACTATGATCCCGTTGGCGCTATCGAGTTTGCTGCAAAAACCCTGGAGCCGTGGTGCACCATGGCCCGCGAAAGGAATATCATCTGTGATGCCCTGGTGCGCGAGGGCAACGCCGCCCAGCAAATTGCGGCCTCTGTGCGGCAGTTTCAGGCAGACCGCATACTTCTTGGAACTCGGAGCCGGAGCAAGGTAAGCAAGCTGCTCCTTGGCTCTGTAGCAGAACAAGTGCTGCGCTCGGTCAACCTCCCGGTCATTACCGTGGGACCCGAGGCTCATCTCCCGGTGGGGAGCAGCGGCGGCGAAAAGGTCGTCCTGCATGCCACCACACTTAGGGAGGCCTCCCGCCCGAGTGCAGCACTTGCCTGCCATATAGCAGCCGTACAGCAGGCCCGGCTGGTTCTGCTTCATGTCCTGCCGCCCATCGACGAGATGGAGCGCGGGGGCCTGCCCACCGGACTCGCCTCAACCGCCCTGCACGAGCTGCGCAACCTGGCCGCTGCGGTTGGCACCACCGAGTGCGGTTGTCCCGTGCACGTGGAGCCGCTGGTCGTGCACGGCAACCCGTCCATTGAGATTCTCGCCACCTCGGTTGAGCAGCGCGCATCGCTCATCGTGCTCGGCGCCACTCACCGCTCCGCGCTGCAGAACCTCACCCGCGACCGAACCATCTACCGCGTTCTTGCGCACGCCCACTGCCCCGTCCTCACCCTGCACGAACCCATGGCGCAGGAGAGCAACGGCCAGCCGGAAAAGCTGGTCACGCAAATTTAAGCGGTTAAATCGAGAAGGAAAGAACGCGCTGACCCGTCCACAGGCAGTCAGG
>JAJYBT010000642.1 GCA_021778875.1 Acidobacteriota bacterium
GATTCTCAACGTGAACGGAGGCGCGGTTCTCGTCGGATGAAAAAGCTCGCGATCCTTACCCTGCTCCTCTTCGCCGCCGGTACGGCTGTCTTGCCCGCCGCTTGCGCGCAAACCCAGCAAATCCCTGGAACGAATGCAAAAAAGGCCCGCGCCGAGCTTGAGGCCATGCTGCAGACCATGGGCGGCCAGCGCTGGCTCTCGCTCCAGAATGTCTTCTATTATGGCCGCGTCTCCGGCTTCTACCATGGCAAGCCCACCGGAGCCATCCAGGACTACTACGAATGGATCAGCCCCACCGGCGAGGAACGTGTCGAATACGGCAAGAAGCACGATGACGTCGTCATCTACTCCGGCGACAAGTGCTGGGAAGCCACCTACCTCGGCAAGCGCAACCTGCCCAAGGACATTTGCGAGGACCACATCCGCCACCGCGATCACTCCCTCAGTACTGTCCTCCGCGTCTGGATGAACGATCCGCGCACCCTCTACATCGACGACGGCCAGACTCTCTCCGAGCGCCACCTCACCGATCAGGTCACCCTCATCAACGCCGACAACCAGTCCATCATCATCCAGATGGACGCCCAGTCCCATCTGCCCCGTAGCCTTTCCTACCAGTGGCGCGACCCCGTCTACCACGACAAGGACACCGCCCGCGAGGAATACGACAACTACCACACGATCGAAGGCTTCCCGACGGCCTTCAGCATTACCCTCTTCAAGAACGGCGACATCGTCAGCCAGCGCTACCTTTACAGCGCCGCCTACAACGTCAAACTGCCCCCCAACGGGTTTGACATTGACGCCATCGCCGCCCATATCAAGAAGTAGCTTCGCCCCGCGCTCGCGGGCGGCCCTGTGCGGCCCCGCACAAATCCCGCCCGGCAAAGTAAACTCGGTGTGCGGAATCTCGTCTATTCCTGTGCATGGAGAACATAGTTTCCACTGAGCTTCCGCCGATATCGCAGGAGCAACCGGTGCTGGAGCTGGCAGACTTTGACGAGGTAGTGCGCCTTTACCGCGCGCGCATCTTCCGTTTCCTCATGGCCTCGCTTGGCGATCGCGACCTGGCCGAGTCGCTCACCCAGGACTGTTTTCTCCGCGCCTATAGCGCCCGGCACCAGTTCCGCGGCGATGCCAGCATCAGCACCTGGCTCACGCGAATCGCGCTCAATCTCGTTCGGGATCACCTGCGTAGCCGCCGCATGCGCTTCTGGCAGAAAACCCGCGAGTCCGCCGTCGATCTGGTCGACATCAGCGACTGGGTGCCAGACCCGAACGCCTCTGCGGAAACGGCCTTGCTGCAGCGCGAGCGCGTCAAGCAGGTTTGGAAGGTAGTCAATGACCTCTCCCGTCAGCAACGCGCCGTCTTCATCCTGCGCTTTGTTGAGGATATGGAGCTTCAGGAAATCGCAGAAACCACAGGAATGAACACCAGCACCGTCAAATCGCACCTGTATCGTGCGCTGCGCACCGTTCGCGAACGCGCAGGAGGCCTGTCATGAGCACAAAATCGCAACTCGAACACAATTCGCTTGAGCCCGCCGGCGAACTCGCAAACACCATCCGCAGCTTCCGCTCCGCCGTCACCCACGTCGCCGGCCGCGAGACTGCGTATCCTGTAGCTGCCGACTGGCTCGCCCCCGCTCGCAAGCGCCGCCGCCAGGCACGGGAAACCATGGCGCTCGCCTGGGCCTGCGCTGCGCTGCTCTGCCTGGTCATGCTGCCGTTCTCTTTCAGCTCACACCAGCCCGCGCCCCAGCCGGGCACAGTGGCCGTCACGCCAGCAACTCCGTCCCACCAATCCGACAACGCCCTGCTCGAGCAGGTGGACACCGACGTAGCTGAGACCGTCCCCTCGTCGCTCCAGCCCCTGGCCGAGATGGAAACCCTCAATTCTGAATCGACCTCTGCCTCTAATTCTGCGAGCCGCTCGTCCGCCAGCGGATCGGCCCTCGCTCCAACGGAGAACCACTAATGTTGCTTGTTCGTAAGAAACTTCCCGCAATCTTTCTCGCGGTCGCATCCATACTCTGCCTCACCGTCGCCTCGCCGTCCTTTGCGCAGGACTGGCACGACCACGGTGGCCCCATGGAGCACGACTTCCATCGCCCCAACCACGGCCGCTGGTGGGATAACCCGAAACTTGCCCAGAAGATCGGCCTCACCGACGCCCAGAAAAAGCAGATGGACGCCATCTTCTTCAAGCACCGGCTCCAGTTGGTTGACCTCAAGGCGGCCCTGCAGAAGGACGAGATCCGCCTGCGCCCCATGATCAGCGCCGACCAGCCCAATGAAACAAAGGTTCTGGCCCAGATCGACACCATCGCCCAGGACCGCGCCAACCTGGAGAAAGCCAATGCCCGCATGCTCTTCGGCATTCGCAGGGTCCTCACCGCCGACCAGTGGACCAAGCTCAAGGCCATTGTCCATCAACACCACGAAATGATGGAACGCCGCTGGCAGCATCGCTGGCACGGTCAGGGCGGCCCCGGCGCACCTCCGCCGCCTCCGGATGCAGGTGCTCCCAGCCCGGGCGGCCCACCTCCGGCCAACGGCACGGCCCCAGCGCAGCCCAACCAATAAGTGTTGTTCCTCCCAAAATAAAAAGAGGAGCGGTCACCCCGCTCCTCTTTCTTTTTGCTCTTCAGACTTACTTCGTCTCCACCTCGATCACCCGTATCTCCGGATACTGCTGGTTCCAGTCATCCGCCACATGATCAAAAATCAGATGAAACTCCTTCGTCTGCCCCGGCGCAATCGGCGACGCGGACACCGGCTCAATATCAATTACCGGCTGCCGCGTCCGAATCAGCTCCAGCGGCATGGTGTTCTTCTGCGCAATTGGATTCGTAAATCCGTGGAAAGCCACCTGCACCGTTACGCCCGTCAGCGTCTTGTCCCCGTGGTTGGTAATGTCTCCGTCCACATACGTCTGCGTCGCCCCAATGATCGTCGACGCCGTGCTCATCTTTACGTTCGAAATCGTCAGATACTTTGCATAGGCCGCCGGCGGAGCCAGCCCCGGCCCTCCCGGATTCACCGCCTTCGGCGTCCGCCCCATAACCAGCCAGACCGCGACGATCAGCCCTACCACCGTGCCGGCAATCGCCCAGGGCAGAATCGGCCTCGGCTCTTTCGACTTGCCTTGTCCTGATCGTGTGCCGAGAAAATCCGGCCCGCTTGCT
>JAJYBT010000643.1 GCA_021778875.1 Acidobacteriota bacterium
TTGTGGCCGAGGCCGTGGATCGCGGCATCAACTACTTTGACATTGCGCCCAGCTACGGCAATGCGCAGGAGCGGCTTGGCCCCGCGCTCGCGCCCTATCGCAAGAATTGCTTCCTGGCCTGCAAGACCGAGGGCCGCATGAAGGACGACTCGCGCAAGCAACTGGAAGAGTCGCTGCGGCTGCTCAAGACGGATCATGTGGACCTGTACCAGTTCCACGCCCTCACCAAAATGACCGACCTGGACAAGGTGCTCGGTCCGGGCGGCGCGATGGAGACCATGGAGGCTGCGAAGAAGGAAGGGAAGATCCGGTACATCGGCTTCTCAGTCCATTCAGCCGAAACCGCGCTGGCGGCGATGGATCGCTACGACTTCGACACCATTCTTTTCCCGCTCAACTGGGTGCTGTTTACGCAGGCTGGCTTTGGCCCGCAGATTCTGAAGAAGGCGCAGGAGAAGAAGATGGGCATCCTGGCGCTGAAAGGCATGGCCAAGACCGTGTGGCCCGCCGGGCAGAAGGACCATCCACAGCCCAAGTGCTGGTACCAGCCGGCTGCGTTTCCCAATGAGGCGTCACTGGGCCTGCGCTGGACGCTGAGCCACCCCATCACGGCCGCCATTCCGCCGGGAGATGAGCGGTATTTCCGCCTGGCGATGGACGTGGCGCAAAGCTACAAGCCGCTGGAGGCTCAAGAAGAGCAGGCGTTGCTGGCCGGCGGGCACGGTGTGGAGCCGATCTTCCACCTGGGCAACGACGTTTAGGCGCCGGTCTAAAACGGGAATACCGGGACGGTTGGTCAGAGTTGGAGCCTTGAGCTCGATCTTTGGCCAGCCGTCTCGGTGTTTGAAGCATTCTGTAACGCTGCGCGATTGTGCGCTGCTAACGCACTGCGGTGGCGGCGAACTTCTTGACCATGGCCAGCAGAAGCTTGCGGTCGCTCTCGTTCAGATTGGACGAGTAGCGGCGAATCTGCGTGAGGAAGCGCAGTTCGTCGTCTGAGAGCTTCTGCGTGTTCAGCTGGCGGCCCGGTGCGTCGTCGGAAAAGAAGTGGGCGATGGGCAAATCGAGAGCCGCGGCAATTTTTGAAAGTGTATCCAGCGAGGGCACGGTGTGACCGTTCTCCACGCGCGAGAGGTAGCAGCGCAGAAGTCCGGTCTTTTTCTCGATGTCTCCTTGTGACAACCCTTTCTGGAGCCTGTGCGCACGGATGGTAGTGCCGATCTTCATCATGGGAGAGGTCCTGTCTGTAAGCTCGCCGACGATACTTCGCGGGTAGCTACCAGAGAGTTATTGGCTTAAGGGTTAACACGCCGTCCTCCCGAATGCAAGGAGAATCGTAGCCCGGCCAAACCGCCGGGGCACGAGAGAATAGGCACGGAAGACACTTCAGTTACTTTTCAGGCTCCGCGGCAAAGAAGCTCGGGAGATATGGACGGGAAGCGGACCGCGGCCCTGGCTTCCGAGCGTTGCCTCCCGTGCGCAAGCCTGCTTGCCATGCCTGCAACTCATCAGGAGGGACCGCATTCGCCTTCGGCCAGCCCATCCTCGACCGCCGGCCGATCGGCCGCGGCGCTGCGATAAGGACAGTGTCTGCATTCGCAGCCGCAACAGCTTCCGCGCTTCAGGTGATAGGCCGCTGTGAATACCATGAGCGGTCCATCGAAGTAGAAATCCTCAGGAGCGAGCGCGTATTGCATTGTCGGCAGATTGCGGTCCATCTATCTATTCTCGCGCATGAGGTCCCGCAGTTACTGCTCTGTTGCGCCGCGGTTAGAATTGAAACATGACAGTCACCGCGCAGGATCGCGCCCGCCGTATAAAAATAATTCTTTTTGACGTTGATGGCGTTCTGACCGACGGCAGCATCTGGCTGGTTCCCGCGTCTGGCCCTGCGGCCGGCAGCCCGGCGACGCAGGCTCACCTGTCGCAGCATGACGGGCAGGCCGGCTTCGGCATTCAGTCCACCAGCATGGTGGAGGCCAAGGGCTTCAATGCGCACGACGGCACGGCCATCTCGCTGGCGCGGCTGGGGGGAATGAAATGCGGTGTCATCACCAAGCGCATCAGCGAAACCGTGGCCCTGCGCGCTCGCGATCTGAAGTTGGAATTCGTGTATATGGGCCAGTCGTTCAAGATGCGCGCCGTGCGCGAAATCATGGAAAAGGAAGGCGTGACCCTGGAAGAGATCGCGTATGTGGGCGACGACGTGATTGACCTGCCCGTGATGCGCGAGTGCGGCTTTGCCGTGGCCGTGGCCAACGCCCGCGCGCCGGTAAAGGCCGAGGCTCACTACGTCACGCCCAACTCCGGGGGCTACGGCGCCGGTCGCGATGCCGTCGAGTTCATTCTGCAGGCCAAAGGCATCCTCAGCAAGGTCATCGAGGAGTACATCGACGAGCGCAATCCGATTGCATCGTCCATGGACATTGGCAAAGGCGGCAACCTGGCGTAGCGCGGCTTGTCACCGGTGCGGCAGCCCAGCCTAGGTTGCGCGCAGCAGGCTGAACAAAAGGACCGCGAGCACAATGAGGCTCACCCCCACGTACAGGTGGTCCCGCTCAAGGTAAAAACCTGCAACTGCCATGGCCACGCGCGCGACCGGTGTAGCAATCAGCAGCAGCAGTCCGAATTGGATCAGGCCTTCGCTTTGCAGATGGGCCGCGGAACGTACAATCCCGCCGAGCGTGGTTACGTTCGCGCCTTCAATCTCGAATGTGTGATAGCTGGCCATCTCGGCATGATGCTGGAAAAGGTAGAGCACGCCGCCTGCCAGAACAGTCGCGGCCGCCAACAGGACGCCGGCGCGCAGCAAGTTTCCAATAATATTTTCCAGATGCCGGTCATCCATGTCCGCTAGACCTTTCCCAGAATGCCGTTCATGATCATTTCAATCGCCAGCAGCAGAATCACGCTTCCAAAGACCAACCGCAGTGTTTTCACACGCGCATGCACCAGCACCTTGGTGCCGAGAAAGGCGCCTCCCAGCACTCCGAGCATCACCGGCATTGCCACGCGCGGGTCGATGTATCCGCGGCTCAGGTAGACGCCCGCGCTGGCCGCGGCAGTTACGCCGATCATGAAGTTGCTGGTGGTGGTGGACACTTTGAACGGAATCTTCATCGCGCGGTCCATGGCGATGACTTTGACGGCTCCAGAACCGATGCCCAGCAGTCCTGAAAGCGCG
>JAJYBT010000644.1 GCA_021778875.1 Acidobacteriota bacterium
GATCAGCCCATCGACGTCCTGCATCACGTTGAAGGTCGCCTGCCACGCGTCCGACTCGGTGTAGTCCTGCCAGTACTCCTCATCCGGACGGAACGGCTCGCGCCATGCGCCCGACTCCAGTTTGCCGCGCATAAAGCCTGTCTTTGGATCGAAGATGTTCCGATAGTTCTGGCCCAGCTTGTAGAACATCGCCGCGTCATCGTGCTTGCCCAGCATCTCCGCCATCGCGCCCACGCACCAGTAGTCATAGGCAAAATCAAGCGTGCGCGACACAGACTGGTTCTGCCCGCCCGACGCCACATAGCCCAGCGACCGGAACTGCTTCTGCAGCTCATAGTTGTCGTTGGCCTTCGCGCCCACCAGCGCCGTGTCGCGCATCGCTGCGTACGCCGCTTCAACATCAAAGTCACGGAAGCCCCGTGCATAGGCGCCCACAATCATGCCCACCACGTGGAACCCCGTCATGCACCACGTCTCATTGCCCCACAGCGGCCACACCGGCAGCGAGTGCTGACCGAGCTGGCGATAATCCGCCAGCAGCGTCTCCACAATGTCACGCACGCGCTTCGGCTGCGTCAGCATGAGGAACACAAATTCCCCGCGATAGATGTCCCAGATCGAGAGCGTCGTGTACTTCGTGAAGCCCGGGTTCGGATAGTTCTTGTGGTCCTGCCCGCGATACGTCCCATCCACATCGTTGAACGTCGCAGGCGCAACCAGCCCGTGGTACACCGCGGAGTCAAACGTCTGCTCCATGGCCGGAGTCGCGCATTCCGCAACCAGCACATCCAGAGCCTCGTCCCACTCCCGCCCCGTCGCCGCGCGCACCGTATCAAAGTTCCAGGTCTTGATCTCAGTCGCCAGATTCTTGCTCGCACCGTCAATCGTGGTTCCGGAAATGCCAACCCGCGCCACAAGAGGCTCCGCGCTCGCTGACTGCGTAAAGATCGCCTGGATGTCCTTGCCGCTCACCTTATCGCCAACGGAAAGCGCTTTCACATTGCCATCCACCTTCGCCTCAACCGACGCAAACGGCCGTGAAAACTCGATCACGAAAAATACCTGCTTGTCGGCTGCCCAGCCATGCGTCGAGCGCACGCCGCTCACACGTGTCGAGCTCTCAATATGCAACTCGGCGGCATACACCTCGCAGCCTATGCCATGCACCAGGTCCAGCATCACGCCATGCTTGCGGGCCTGCGGATAGTGATACCGATGCATTCCGCAGCGCGTCGTCGCCGTCAACTCAGCCGTCACGTCGGGCGTCTTCAAATGCACGCGGTAGTAGCCCGGCTGCGCCTCTTCCTGATCATTTGAGAAGAACGACCAATAACCCTCCTCATCAGGGTCCAGCACCCATCCCGAGTCCGTCCCCAGCGCGCCGATCTGCGTCTGCGCCTGCTGCTTGGGAACTCCCGAATTCCACCGCCAGTTACGGCCCTCGACCAGCGGCATCATCAGCACGTCGCCAAGATCACTCGCCCCGGTGCCCTGCAGATGCGTATGGCTGAAGCCGATGACCACGTTGTCTCCGTAGTGATAGCCGGAACAGTGGTCCCATCCAGTGACGTCCCACTTGCCATTCCAGTTCCGCTCCGGCATGCCGCTGGTGTCCGGACTCAGCTGCACCATCCCGAACGGCGCAACTGCGCCGGGAAACATGTGCCCGTGCCATCCCGTACCCACCATGGGAGATGCGCCGGACGCCCCGCGACGCCTTCCTGCTGCCGCCCGCACTCCAGCCTTGTCTGCTGCAAAACCATAAGCAGGAAGGGCCGACGCAACAGCAGTCGCGGCACACGCCTTCAAGAATTCACGCCGTTTCATCACAAAAGAATCAAATTCCATGCATCACTCCTGATAGAAATCATATCTCTTCGTTTCGATTTCTCACCGCGTCGGCTCCTGCGACGCGTTACAATCCCCCACAGCACGGCAGAACGATGGGCAACACACTCATCCAGTACATCCCGAAGCAAGGCGCGCAGATCGTTCTCGTGCTCTTCCTCTCCTTTCTCGTCGGCCTGCAACGCGAAGAGCAAAAGGCCGCACCCGAGCCCTATCGCTTCGGCGGAGTACGAAGCTTTCCGCTGCTCGGCCTGCTCGGCTATGCACTCTGCCTCGTCTCCAACGGCAACCTGCTGCTCCCCGGCATCGGCCTTGCCGTCGTCGGAATCTTCCTCTGGCAGTCCTACCGCTTCAAGCTCGAAGGCGCGGCGCCCGCCGGCATGACCACCGAGCTCTCCGCGCTCCTCATTTATGTCGTCGGAGCACTCGTCTGGCGCGAGCAATACTGGGTCGCCACTACCATCACTGTGCTCGGCGTCGCCCTGCTCGAGCTCAAGACGGCACTTGAGGGCCTCGCCCGCCGCGTCCCCGGACTCGAAATCCTCACCGTTACAAAGTTCCTGCTGCTCACAGCCGTTATCCTCCCCATCGTTCCGGACAAGAGCTTCGGCACCATCGGCTTCAATCCATTCAAGACCTGGGTTGTCGTGGTCGCTGTCAGTGCCATCTCCTATGGCAGCTATCTCCTGCAGCTCTGGACCAAGGGCCGCGGCGGCGTCCTTTTGCCCGCATTTCTCGGCGGAGCCTATTCCTCAACCCTCGCCACCGTGGTCCTCGCGCGCCGCGGACGCGAGCAGGATCGCCCTCATCTCTACTCCGGGTCCATGCTCATGGCCTCCGGCGTCATGTATCTCCGCTTGCTCGCACTGCTTGCCATCTTCAATCATGCGCTGCTGCGCCGCCTCGGACTCGGGTTCCTCATCCTCGCTGCCGTCGCTATCCTCGCAGGCGTGCTCTGGACGCGCTTGCCTGACCACGACGGCAGCAAACCTCAGCCCGCCATTGAACCGAAAAACCCTCTCGAACTAAGCGCCGCTTTTCTCTTCGCCATCCTCTTTGTGGCCATGCTCTTCATCACCCACTTTGCCCTCATCTACCTCGGAAAATCTGGACTCTATACGCTCGCCGGAGTCATGGGGATAACTGACGTCGATCCCTTCATCCTCAGCCTCGCCGCGCCCTCTGCATCTGCGACGCCCATCGCCGTCGCAGGCGGAGCCATCGTCATCGCCGCTGCCAGCAACAACCTCATCAAGGGCATCTACGCCTTTGCCATCGGCGACCGCCGCACTGGCCGTCAGGGATTTGCCCTCCTAACCGTACTCGCCGT
>JAJYBT010000645.1 GCA_021778875.1 Acidobacteriota bacterium
GTTCACCAGTTTGCCGGGCACCAGGATGACCTTGGCCACAGTCTTGCCCGACGTGCGCGATTGCACTTTTTCGTCGCCAAGAGCCGCGGCCTCAATCGCCTTGGGATCCGCATCGGCAGCCACGCGCACCACCGTCACCAACTTCCCGTTGACCTGCACTGGAATTTCAAGTTCGTCTTCCTTCGCCAGTTCGGGATCGCTCACGGGCCAGGGCGCGCGCAGAACATCTCCCTGCTCGCCAAGCTCCGCCCACAGCTCAGCAGCCAGATAAGGCGCGAAGGGCGCAAGCAGCAGAACCAGCGTGCGCAGAAGCTCGCTCACCACCGGCGCTGGTATCTCGCCCGAGGCCAGTTGAGCGTCCGCCGCCTGCAGGTCGTTCACCAGCTCCATGATTGCTGCCACGCAGGTGTTGAAGTGCCAGCGGCCCTCAAAGTCCTGCGTGATTTTCGCCGTTGTCTGGTGCAGCTTGCGCAACAACTTTGCAGCCGCTCCACCCTGCGCTTCAAACGAGCCCGCCCCGTTCGCCTTCGCCACCGGCGCGTACTTCATCACCAGCCGCCACACGCGGCCCAGGAAGCGGCTCACACCCGCAACGCCATCTTCCTGCCATTCGAGGTCTCGGTCGGGCGGCGCGGCAAACAGCGCGTACATGCGCGTGGCGTCGGCGCCGTAGCGGGCCACCATGTCGTCGGGCGATACCACGTTGCCCTTCGACTTCGACATCTTCGCGCCATCCTTGATGACCATGCCCTGCGTAAACAGGCGGCGCGCCGGCTCGTCGTTCGTGATCAGCCCCAGATCGCGCATCACCTTCGTCCAGAAGCGCGAATAGATCAGGTGCAGAATCGCGTGCTCCACGCCGCCAATGTACTGGTCGATGGGAAACCAATACTGCGCCACGGAAGGACTGAAGGGTTCATTCGCGTTCTTCGCGTCAGTGTAGCGGTAGAAATACCAGCTCGAGTCGACAAACGTGTCCATCGTGTCCGTCTCGCGCCGCGCTGGCCCGCCGCATTTCGGGCATCGCGTGTTGACAAAATCCGTCACGCGGCCCAACGGCGAGCCGCCCTGTTGCGTAATCTCGATCTGCGGCGGCAGCAGCACAGGCAGTTGCTCATCGGGCACTGCGACAAGCCCGTCGCGCTCGCAGTGAATCATGGGAATGGGCGTGCCCCAGTAGCGCTGTCGGCTTACGCCCCAGTCTTTCAGGCGAAAGGTAACCGTCGCCTGCCCGAATGCACTGCGTGCGGCAACCTCCTGCAACTTCTTCTCCGCCGAGGTACAGCTCAGCCCGTCGTACTCACCGGAGTTCACCAGCACGCCGTCTTCCGCAGTGAACGGCAGGGCCGGCTCTTCCGCAGCGGGATCGGCAGGCGCAATGACGCGGCGAACCTCGAGGCCGTACTTGGTCGCGAATTCAAAGTCGCGCTCGTCGTGGCCGGGCACGCTCATGATGGCGCCCGTTCCATAGTCGGCCAGAATGTAGTTGGCCACCCAGATGGGAACGCGCTGGCCATTGTAGGGATTCACGGCAAAGCGACCCGTGGCAATGCCGTGCTTCTCGATCTCTCCCAGGTCGCCTGCCTCGCGCGCCTTCTTCTGCTGCTCGATCAGTTCATCAACCTGCGCCTTCAATGCGGGATTCCCGGCAGTGAAGACCGCCACAAGAAAGTGCTGCGGCGCAAGTTGCACGCTGGTCGCGCCGAAAATGGTGTCAATGCGCGTGGTGAAGACGCGAATCTTCTCCCCGCTGCCTTCCACCATAAAATCGACCTCGGTGCCTTCGCTGCGGCCGATCCAGTTGCGCTGCATGGTGCGCACTTTTTCCGGCCAGCCGTCCAGCTTGTCCAGCCCGTCAAGCAGTTCCTCGGCATACGCGGTGATGCGCAGGAACCACTGCACCAGGTCGCGCTGCTCCACAATTGTGTTTTCGTGGCGCCAGCAACGGCCATCGATGACCTGCTCATTGGCCAGCACCGTCGCGCAGTCCGGGCACCAGTTCACCTTGCTCTTCTTGCGATAGGCCAGGCCCTTCTCATACATGCGCAGAAAGAACCATTGGTTCCAGCGATAGTACTCGGGCAGGCACGTCGTAACCTCAGTCGCCCAGTCATATCCCAGGCCGAGGCGCTGCATCTGCCGCTTCATCGCAGCAATATTCGCCAGCGTCCACTCCCGCGGAGGCGTATTGTTTTTGAGCGCGGCGTTTTCCGCGGGCAGCCCGAAGGCATCCCAGCCCATCGGGTGCAGCACATTGTAGCCGCGCATCCACATGTGGCGCGCCAGCGCGTCGCCAATCGAGTAGTTGCGCACGTGGCCCATGTGCAACTGCCCGCTGGGATACGGCAGCATCTCAAGCACGTAATACTTGGGCTTGCCGCAGGAAGCGGGCTCGGCCGCATACAGCGCGGGATCAGCAGCCCAGCGCTCCTGCCATTTTGGCTCGATTGCTGCCGGATCGTATCGAAGCTCTTTTTCTTCCGCCATACTTCATCAGTGTAAACGGAGCGGTAAGGTCAATCCGCAGAGACTGCCACCAGGCTCTTCAACACGCGTACATTCCGCTCCTCGTCGCCCGGCTCATCCACCGGCGTCTCCGCGATAAACGCGCAATGCGCGAAGCGCTTGTCATTGAGCAGGCGGCGGAAGGGTTCGACGCCTATTGTGCCCTGCCCAATGTGCTCGTGGCGGTCCAGTTTGGAGCCGCGCGCAGCCTTGGCATCATTACAGTGCCACACCCGCACGGCCTTTGTTCCCACGGTATCGGCAGCCTGCTTCATCGTCTGCTCATACCCTTCGTCTGTCACAAGGTCATATCCTGCGACGTGCGTATGGCAGGTATCCAGACACACTGCCACCGGCGCATGCGCCTTGAGCCGATGCACCAGTTCCGCCACCTGCTCAAAGCTGCCGCCCAGGGAGAACTCCGCGCCCGCCGTGTTTTCAATGAGGATGTGAAAATCGGTTCCCTGCCACGGCAGGCCGTCAATGGCGCGCTCAATGGAGTCGGCGGCCAGCTTCAGCCCCTCGTCGCGCGTAAGTCCCTTCCACGAGCCCGGATGCAGAACAAGGTACTCGGCGCCGAGGGCAAGCGCCCGCTCTATCTCGCCGCGAAAAGCGACAATGCTTTTCTGCCGCACGTCATCCGTCTGGCTGCACACGTTCACCAGATAGTTG
>JAJYBT010000646.1 GCA_021778875.1 Acidobacteriota bacterium
CACGTTGCGGGCCTGCGATCCGATGCCGCCCACAAATCGATAGAAGAACTCCGGCTCGACCACATGGCGCAGGCGGCGATTCCAGCGGTTGATGGTGAAGTCGCGCTCGAAGGCGGGCGGCCGCAGATCCACTGAGGCTTCGAGGTCGGCACGATTGAGCGGGTCGTGGCTTGCGTAGGGCGTGCCGTCGTTTACCCCGGTCAGGTCAGGCGTCTGACTGCCGGTATAGAAGGTATCCCGGAGGGCGACTTCCGGCACGATGCTCCAGCCGCCCGCTACGATGGGCAGGGAAAGATGGGGATAGAGGTCGAAGCGGCCCACGTTGCGGGCGTGGAAGCGGGCCTCCGCGCGGCTGAGGTGGCTGATGGACGAGACCATGCCCCAGTAGAGCGGCGAGGAGCCCAGCGGGCGGTCAAGCACATCGAAGCGCAGACTGGGCAGGTGCAGAATTCTGGCTTCATCGCCGGGGGTGGAACTGGCAAAGGTCTGCAGGCGGCTCAGGTAGGCCGAGGGAATGAAACCGTTGTGCGCGTGCGTGACAGAGACCGTGCTCTGCACGTCGGAGCTGACGGCCTGAGAGTAGTTGTCGTCAAAGACTAGCTTGTAGACGTAGCTGGAGAGATACTCGACATCTGCAGCGACGCGGGTCTCCGGCGAAAGGTCCATCCGGCCGAGGGCTGCGATGTCCACGCCGCCCTGGTTGATGATGCCAGTGGCCGGCGGGGTTGCCGCAACACCGCGATCCAGCAGCGCGTTCCAGCGCACCGTGAGGTGGTTGATGCCCGCGCCCTTGTAGCGGAAATCGCCGTTGGGGGCGAAGCCGCGCTTGGAGTAGTATTCCGCTCCGAAGGTCATGTCCATGCTGCGGTTGATGGCCCAGTACATCTGCTCGCCGAAGGTATAGCCGCGAATGGAGGAGTTGCTGAGGACGGGGATGAGCAGCCCGCTCTGGCGGCCGTTTTCGTCCACCGGATGGCGCAGGTAGGGCAGGTAGAAGATGGGAATGCCGAGCAGCTTGAAGAAGGCGTTGGATGTGGACGCCTGACCGTTGGCGACCTGAATGGAGTGTGCAATCAACTGCCAGTCAGGATGCGGCAGGCGGCAGTTTGTCATGGAGCCGTCGATGACGCGATAGCTCTGTCTGCCGGTCTGCAGCAGCACTCTTCCCGAGAAAAGAAACGGGTTTGGCGTGGAGTACACCACGGTGCGCCCGCTGCGGCGGATACCGAGGGAGCCGTTTACATTGAAGAAGCGGGCCGTGTGCGCGTTCAGACGCATGTCGCCGTGCGAGGCTTCAATGACGGCGTCCTCGGGGCCTCCAGTGACCTGGAGGTGACCTTCGGCCTCCAGCTCCGTGGTGGATTGGTGATAGACGACCTTGTCGGCACGCAGGATGTAGTCGCGATAGTGGACGACGACTTCGCCGCTGAGCGTCCAGGTGTCTCCCACGCGCGTCTGCCGCTCTGCCTCCCAGCGCACCGGCACGCCGGTTGCGGGGGCGGATTCCGGCTGCGCGACGGGTAGGATGTCCTGGCCGGGGTCATCGGGGAGCTGCTGTGCGGTGTTCTCTGGCGCAACGTGCACCGGCGCGGAGGTTTGCTGCGTTGCGGGAGGTAACGCATTGGTCAACACCTGTCCCGCAAGTTGCAGGTGACAGAGGGCCAGCAGCGTGATAAACACGAAATTGCGAGGACGCATCCGAGGACCAAGGCCAGCATAGCAAATGCGAGCCATGTGCATGGGACGCGTGTCACGCGGCTCTGGCAGCGGATACAAGCCCAAACCGGCCCGGCAGCAGGTCGTGGAGCGGCGTCAGAAGGGAAACTGGAGAATTGAGCACACTGGTAAGCCAGCCCGCTCCCTCAGCATCATGGAAGCAGGAAGTGAACCGGCGCCTGGCGGCGCATAAGCAACGAAAAGATTTCTCTCTGGCGGAGGAGGCTCCGCCCGCCGATGCGCAGAGCCCGGCCAGCACCCGCGCGGCGCAGGCCGCGGCGCGCGTGGCGGCCCGCTACGCCAAGGCGCCGAGTTACAGCGAGATGCATGCAGCGGAGGCGCGCGCCGCGCTGCGCGCAGCCGAGGTTGTCACCCGCGCCGCGCTTGAGGCACAGGTAGCGGCTCAAACCGCCCTGGCCAACCTGGAGTCGGCCACGGAGGAACTCATAGCCCGCGAGGAAGCGGTGGTGGAGAGAAAGACCGCGAAAAGCTCTGTCCGGAAGACGACGCGGACTGAAGCGATCTCCGTGACGCCGGGGGCAGAAGCCGTTCATCCGCTTGAGATTCGGTGGGATCCGGATATGCCGGTGCGCCCCGCCGGACTGCCGGCTGTTTCTGCATCGCATGAACGGCAGAGGGCAGGCGAGGCGCAGGCCAACTGGTGGGGCTCAGACGCGCAGGCGGAGGCATCCGCTGCTGAGCGGGCTATTGAAACGGTGGAGCCGGCACAGCCCATCCACGCCAACCTGATCGAGTTTCCGCGCGAGCTGATCGCCACGCGGAGAGTGAGGCCGCGCCTGAGCGGTTCCAGGCACGACGACATGGGCGACCTGTTCGGCCAGTTGAGCATTTTTGAGGTGGACCCGAGTACGATCTCCACGGAGCCCGCGGCGCCCACAACGGCGGCAGAATCGCCGGCACCGTCCTGGAGCGGCCCCGCCTGGCAGGGCATTGAGCTTGACGATCTGCCCCGGGAGGCCGCAGCGCAGAGCCAGACGTCAACGGAACTGCAACTGGCTCCCCTCGGTTTGCGGGTTATGGCGACCATGGTGGATACCGCGCTGATTGCGGGCGTTGTTAGCGCAATTGCCGTGGCGGCAGCGAACATGTTGCATCACGCGCCCACGATGAAGGCTGCTGAACTGGGCGCGTTTGCCGTGCTGCTGGTGACCGGCGTGCTCTACAACGCGCTGTTTCTTACGCTGGCCGGTGCGACGCCGGGCATGATGTTTGCGCGCATTTCTCTATGCACATTCGACGATGAGTGCCCGTCCCGCGCGCAGCTTCGCGGCAGGCTCGGCGCTGCGCTGCTGTCGCTCCTGCCGGTTGGTTTGGGTCTGGTCTGGGCGGTGTTCGACGAAGACCACCTCTGCTGGCACGACCGGCTTTCGCGGACGTATCTGCGGCAGTGCTGAAGGCCTGGCTTTTGCTGGATGACCGTTGCGGGCGGCGCGTGTT
>JAJYBT010000647.1 GCA_021778875.1 Acidobacteriota bacterium
AGACTTATCCGGGAATTTTCCGTCTGACAGCGGCTGCGCTTGAGCGGGCGCTTGAGATTGCGCGGGGAATGGAGGTCTGTCCCGAGCGGATGGCTGCGCATCTGGAACAATCGCACGGCCTCGCGCTTTCAGAGGCGGTGAGCGCCCGGTTGGCCTGCCGCATCGGCAGGGAAGATGCTCATGAACTGATTCATCTCGCCGCGCAGCGCGCGCTCGGTGAACATCGCCATCTGCGCGAAATTCTCCTTGCCATGCCCGAGATTCGCGAGCACCTGAACGAAGATGAGGTTGGCGAACTGCTCGATCCGCGCAACTATCTTGGCAGCGCGCAGCGCTTTATTGAGCGGGTACTTGGAGAAGCGGATGCCATACGCTGATCTTGCCGAAGCGCGGTTGTGCTACAGGTTCGACGGCCCGGAAGAGCGGCCCGTGCTGGTGCTGTCTCATTCCCTTGGCGCCGACATGGCCATGTGGGATGACGTGCTTCCTGCGCTGGCGGAGCAGTATCACGTACTTCGCTACGACATGCGCGGGCATGGAAAGAGCAGCGCGCCGCCCGGCCCGTATGCGATGACGGATCTGGGCAATGATGTTCTTGCCCTGCTGGACGAGCTTGGATTGCAGCGCTGCTTCTTCTGCGGTCTTTCTCTGGGCGGCATGATTGGCATCTGGCTTGGCGCGCATGCGCCGGAGCGCGTCGGCAAGTTGATCCTCGCCAATACTGCAGCGCGCATCGGAACCCGCGAGGGCTGGAACCTGCGCATCGAGCGCGTACTGGCGGAGGGCATGGAGTCTGTTGCGGACGAAGTTCTTGAGAGATGGTTCACGCCGCAGTTTCGAGAGGCCAATCCAGCGCGTGTGGATGCGATGAGAAGAACGCTGATGACGACGTCCGCGGAAGGATATGCGCACTGCTGCGCGGCGATTCGCGATATGGATCTGACCGCGAGGCTGCATGCCATTCAGACGCTTTCGCTTGTTGTGGGAGGCACATTTGATGTGGCAACGCCGCCCGCGGCTGGCCGTCTGTTGGCGCAGAGCATGCAGCGCGCGTCGTATGTGGAACTGCAGGCGGCGCACATCGCAGCAGTTGAGCAGGCGGACGAATTCAGCCGCACGGTTCTCAAGTTCCTGGGCGGACAGGAGAAATGACAATGGATGATCAAGCACGCCATGACGCGGGCATGACGGTGCGCAGAGCTGTGCTTGGCGATACTCACGTAGACAAGGCACAGGCTTCCGCAGATGACTTCAGCCGTGAGTTCCAGGACCTGATCACGCGCTATGCGTGGGGTGAAATCTGGACGAGGCCGGGCCTTTCGCGATCGACGCGCAGCCTGCTGGTCATCGCGATGATGGTTGCACTGAACCGGACCGAGGAGCTTCGCCTGCATCTTCGCGCAGCGGCCAACAACGGCGTGACGCGCGAGGAGATAAAGGAAGTTCTGCTGCAGTGCACGATTTATTGCGGAGTGCCGGCGGCGAACTCTGCTTTCCAGCTTGCGCAGCGTGTGTTCGACGAACAGGACCGGCACGAAGCAACGGCAAAGGACGCATAGTGCAACGGACTCAGACGCAGGTTGGCATTGTGGGGGCGGGTCCGGCAGGCCTGATGCTTTCGCATCTGCTTCATCTTCATGGCATACATTCCGTCGTGCTGGAGATGCGGTCGCGGCAGTACTGCGAAGAGCGAATTCGCGCTGGAGTGCTGGAGCAGGGCAGCGTGGATATGCTGCGGGGCGCCGGTCTCGCGTCGAGACTGGACAGCGAAGGCATGCGGCACGAGGGCATTGAACTGGGGCTCAACCGCCATCGCCATCGCATTCCACTCTCGGAACTGACAAACGGCAAGGCAGTGACCGTCTACGGGCAGCATGAAGTCGTGAAGGATCTGATTGCCCGCCGCATTGCCGACGGCGGCGACCTTCGCTTCGAGTGCGGCGAGGTGAGCCTGCATGAGCTGGATGGTCACAAGCCATTCGTGCGTTGCGTACGCGACGGCGAGGCAGAGGAGATTCATTGCGACTATATCGCCGGATGCGATGGCTTCCATGGCATCAGCCGCGGATCAATTCCAGGCGGGGCCTTGACCGCTTATGAGCGCACATACCCATTCGCATGGCTGGGAATTCTTGCTGAGGCTCCTCCCACGCGTGAAGAACTTCTCTACATGTATCACGACCGCGGCTTTGCGCTTTACAGCATGCGTTCGCCTAGGTTAACTCGCCTCTATCTTCAATGCCGGCCGGATGAAAACCTCGCCGACTGGAGCGACGACCGCATCTGGAGTGAGCTTCGCACGCGTCTTGAGTGTGACGACGGGTGGCGGCCGCAGGAGGGACGCGTTCTGCAAAAGGGAGTCACGGGCATGCGCAGCTTTGTGATTGAACCGATGCAATATGGCCGGGTTTATCTCGCAGGCGATGCGGCACACATTGTTCCACCCACCGGAGCGAAGGGAATGAACCTTGCCCTGGCCGATGTGCATGTGCTTGCCGAAGCGATGCGAGCCTATTACAAGGAAAATTCCAGCGCGCGGCTTGAACAGTATTCCGCCGTGTGTCTTCGCCGCGTTTGGAAGGCGCAGCGGTTTTCCTGGTGGTTGACGTCGCTGCTGCACTGCTTTGAGGGCGCGAGCCAGTTTGAGCGCCGGCTTCAGATTGCGGAGTTGCAGTTTGTGACAGGTTCCCGCGCGGCGGCCGCATCGCTGGCGGAGAACTACGTCGGCCTGCCGATGGAATAAGAGCCGCGATGCTGCGAGCGGCTAAAACGGGTAATGCCGCAGCGCAGTCTGCACGGTAATCCAGCGGAGATCGGTGAACTCGGCGATTGCCGCCTTGCCGCCGAACCGGCCGTAGCCGCTGTCCTTTACTCCGCCGAAGGGCATGTTCGCTTCGTCGTGAACTGTTGGCCCGTTTACATGGCATATGCCGGAGTCAATGCGGGCAGCGACAGCCAGGCCTCGGGCGGTGTCGCGCGTGAACACGGCGGCGGAGAGGCCGTAGGGAGTGTCATTTGCGGTATGAATTGCCTCCTCCTCCCCGTTGACGCGAAGAATGGCTACCACTGGCCCAAAGGACTCCTCGGAATAGAGGCGCATCTCTGGCGTGACGCCATCGAGAATTGCGGGCTGCACCAGAGTTCCATCTGCTTGTCCGCCGAGCACGAGGCG
>JAJYBT010000648.1 GCA_021778875.1 Acidobacteriota bacterium
CTGATGCTGAACCAGGCCAAGTTGCAAGGTGCTTCGAACGGTATCGAAAGGATACCGGATGGGGAATCCGGGGCGGTGCTGCCGCCACCCCTGCCGAGATTCTACGCAAAAGCGTTTAGACGTGCATACGGGATGCAACGCTCATCGGCGGGCGGCGCGGGCGTTGGCGATGAAGTCGCAGACTTTTATCGGGTCCTTGCATCCGGGGGAGGCTTCCACGCCGCTGGCCACGTCCACACCCCAGGGTTGCAGCGTGGCGATGGCCTGGGCCACGTTGTCGGGCGTGAGGCCGCCGGCGGCGATGAGCTTTGCCGTGCCGGGCGCGCCGAAGACGCTCCGGCGGGCCTCGACCCAGTCAAAGGCGACGCCGGTGCCGCCGACGGCGGTGGCGGTGCGCGAGTCCACGAGAACGGCATCCACGTTGGCGTCGCGGGCGTAGTCCGCAGCCTGGGCCGCAGCCTGGGGGCTGAAGTGCACCACGCGCAGCACACGCAGCCCGTGGCCCAGCAACTCCTTTAACCGCGCGGGCAGCTCCGGCCCGGCGGCGGAGTGCAACTGCACGCCGGTGAGCCCGCAGGCGCGGACGGTGGCGTAGATCTCGTCCAGAGTGGCCTCGACAAAGACGCCGATCTTCTCCACGGCTGCCGGAAGATGCGGCACAATGGCCGCCACCTGCGCGGAAGAGACGCGGCGCGGGCTGGGCGCAAAGACGAAACCCAGCGCGTCTGCACCGGCCTCTGCGGCCAGTTGCGCATCCTCCAGCGTGGTGTTGCCGCAGATCTTGATCCAGAGGCTCATCGCAGGGCAGCCGCCCCTGCCAGCAGAGCCGCAAGCGCGTCGCCGGGATCGGGCTGGCGCATGAGGCTCTCGCCAATCAGAAAAGCATCAAAGCCGGCGGCGCGCAGCCGGGCCATATCCTGCGGAGTGGCGATGCCGCTCTCGGCCACGCGCACCACGGTGGGTGGAATGCGATGGACGAGCTCAAGCGAGGTTTCGAGGCGGACGTCGAACGTCCGGAGGTCGCGGTTGTTGACTCCGATGGCGTCCGCGCCGGTTTCGCCCAGCGAGTCGAGCACGCGGTCCAGCTCCTCGGCGGTGTGCACCTCGACGAGCACGTCGAGCGCGGCGGCTCGCGCGGACTGCGCCAGGTGCTTGATCTCGGCATTGGTGAGCGCGGCGGCTATCAGCAGGATGGCGTCTGCCCGGTTGGCGCGCGCCTCCACGATCTGATACTCGTCCACGGTGAAGTCCTTGCGCAGGCAGGGCAGGTCGACCGCGGAGGAGGCTAGCTCCAGGTTGCGCAGGCTGCCCTGGAAGTAGGGCGCATCGGTGAGCACAGAGAGCGCAGCGGCGCCGCCCGCGCGATAACGGCCGGCGATCCAGGCCACGTCAAAGTCGGCGCGAATCAGGCCTTTGGAGGGCGAGGCTTTCTTGATCTCCGCAATAACGGCGGGGCCAAGGGCGCTCTGCCGACGCAGGGCCGCGGCCCATCCGCGCGGCGTGTGCGCGGCGGCCAGGCGCTCCAGCAGTTGCGCGGGCACGCGCTGCCGCGTAGCAGCCACGGAGTCCCGCGTGGTGGTAAGAATTTCGTCCAGTCGTGTATTCATGCGCTGGCTTGAGTATACGAGGACAGCCGCCGCATCAGCTCGCGCACCGGGCGATCAGCCCTCTGCGCCAGAGGCGGCAGGCGCAAGCTCCACCAGGTAGAGGTGATCGCAGACCAGCACGGTTTGCTCCTGCTGATTGAAGACCTCGACGGCCTCGGCGACGAATCCGTGCTGCGGGCGCCTGGGGTCGCGGCGCTTCTCGCGGATGGTGGCCTTGACGTGAATGGTGTCACCGAGGAAGACCGGGCGCACAAAGCGCACGCGGTCGTATCCGTAGGACATGGCGCGGGGATTCATCTCGCCGGCCGTCATGCCGACGGCAACGCTGAGGATGAGCGTGCCGTGTGCGATACGGCGCGCGAACGGCTGCGTGCGGCACCACTCCTCATCCATGTGATGCGGGTAAAAGTCGCCGGTCTGCCCGGCATGGAGAACCACGTCCGCCTCAGTAATGGTGCGGCCGGCGGTGATGCGCTGCTCGCCGATGCCGTAGTCCTCAAAGAACTTCTCTTTCACGATCATGGCGGTAGCGGCTCCCTTCTGTTGCGCGTGCTGGCGTTCCGGCCGGATTCCAAATGTAAAAATTACTTTTTGCTGATAAAATTCAGGCCGGCACCACTATAGCATCCAGCCATGACCCCAACAAGCTGCAAACCTGCCGCCACAGCCGGCGCGAAACCTGCGCCGATCCTGCTGCGGGGCATTACATGGAAGCACACTCGCGGCTTGCTGCCCATGCTGGCCACAGCGCAACGCTTTGAAGAGACGCATCCGGGCGTGCGGATCGCGTGGGAGACGCGCTCGCTGCAGGCCTTTGCGGACGAGCCGCTCGACGTGCTGGCGCGGAAGTATGACCTTCTGGTGGTGGACCATCCTTCCAGCGGGCTGGCCGCGGCAACCGGCTGCCTGGCTCCGCTGAATGAGGCGCTGGACGCTGCCTGCCTGCGGGACCAGGAGACGCACCAAGTTGGGCAGAGCTATGCGAGCTATGTGTACGAAGGGCATCTTTGGGCGCTGCCGATTGACGCGGCAACGCCGGTGAGCGCGTGCCGGCCTGACCTGCTGGCAGCCGCCGGCGAGCGCGAGCCGGCAAACTGGGAGGAGCTGATGCACCTGGCCCGGCGCGGGCTGGTGGCGGTGCCGGGGCTGGCGATTGACAGCCTGATGCACTTCTTCATGCTGTGCCACGCATTTGGCGAAGAGCCCTTGCAGAGCGCGGATCGCGTTGTGGCTGCAGACGCCGGCGTGGAGGCGTTGCGCTGCCTGCGCGCGCTGCTGGATGCCTGCGACCGCGCCTGCCTGGAACGCAATCCCATTGCGATATGGGAGATGCTTGCCGCGAGTGATCGCGCGGCGTATTGCCCGTTTGCGTATGGCTACTCCAACTACAGCCGGGAGGGCTATGCGCGGCATTGCGTGCAGGCCGGTGAGCTTGTGACGCTGCGCGGAGAGCGGTTGCGCTCCACGCTGGGCGGAGCCGGGCTGGCGATATCGGCCACGTGCAGCCATGCGGATGTTGCCGCAGAGTATGCCGCGTACGTGGCCTCTGCAACATGCCAGAG
>JAJYBT010000649.1 GCA_021778875.1 Acidobacteriota bacterium
GAGGTCAGCGGCGCATCGGTGATGCCCTCCTATGCCTTCCTCTTTCGCGACGGGCGGGGCGGCGATCTGGTTGCTTATCTTGAATGTCTGCGCGGGCCCGGCACGCCGCAGCATATCGCAGCGGAAGAACAGTGGCATCCCTCTGCCGCGGAGGCAGATGCCGCCGATGGCGAACGGCTCTTCAGCCGCTACTGCGGCACCTGCCACAGCGGCGATGGGCGCACCCGCGCAACCTGGCAGGCCAGCTTCAAGAGGCTCCCGCCCGATCTTTCTGCGGGACCATTCTTCTATCTTCCGCCCGCGGAAATGCCGGAGTTGCGTTTCGAGCGTCTGGCGCAAATTACCCGGTTCGGCATCCCCGGCACAGACATGCCCGGTCATGAATATCTGACCAGCAGACAAACCGCCTCCATCGCATTGTGGCTGTTACAAAACCTGCCGCAGGCGCATCCAACTCAAAAGCAGAGCATTCCCAGAGGAGCAAAACCATGAAGACGATTGCACGCTCGATTCTCGCCCTTTTGCCGCTCATTCTCGCGCCTGGCGCGTTTGCCCAGCATCAGACCTTTACCGTTAATCCGGATGCAAGCCAGGTCGCCTTTTTCCTGGGCGGCGCAGATCACGGAACGCACGGCACATTCCACGTCCAGAGCGGCATGGTTGACTTCGACCGCACCGCACCCAAAATCTCAGGCTCCATCGTCGTTGCGGCAGGCAGCGGCAGCACCGGCAACCAGAGCCGCGATCACAAGATGACAACCGAAGTGCTCGACACCGCGCATTTTGCTGAAGTCACCTTCGTGCCCCAAAGCTATCAGGGAACCATCGCTGCCTCGGGTGACTCCACCATTCAGGTGACGGGCGTCTTCACGCTCCACGGCACGCCGCACGACCTCACCGTGCCCATGCAGATTCACATCGACGGAGCCAATTGCACAGCCAAAACGCACTTCACCGTTCCCTATGTGAAGTGGGGACTGAAGGACCCCAGCATCTTCATCCTCAAGGTCGCAAAGGAGGTCAGCATCGATCTGACACTGACCGGCAACCTCAACCCCGCCAGCTAGCTCTCGTCCGAGCCCGCCGCCGATGGAGCGGCCTGGCAATTGGCTTTTCTGCATGGATCGCGGGATGGGCGGCAGAGGATCTGCTGGCCGCAGCCATCCCGCTGCATCCATTTCCGCTCCCCGTCATCTATTCAAACAGACTGCTTTTCTATCTCAGACTTCGCGCGAGACCGCACACCTCATGAGCCATCCTCTCCTTTCGCACTTTCAGCTTCGTTCCCTAAGCTTTGCCAACCGCATCGGCGTCTCGCCCATGTGCCAGTACTCATCGGAGGACGGCTTCACCAACGACTGGCACCTTGTGCATCTTGGCAGCCGGGCACAGGGTGGCGCCGGGCTGGTGATTGTGGAGGCCTCCGCTGTTTTACCTGAGGGGCGCATCTCCTCGGCCGATGTGGGCATCTGGAAAGATGAGCACGTTCCCGGGCTGGAGCGGATTGTCCGCTTCATTCAGTCACAGGGCGCGCGCGCGGGCATCCAACTCGCCCACGCCGGGCGCAAAGGCGGCATGGCGGCGCCGTTTGCCGGCGAGCGCCTGCTGACCGCCGAAGAGGGCGCCTGGCAGCCGCTGGCGCCCAGCGCTCTTGCGTTTGCCGCGAACTACGCCGAGCCCAAAGCGCTCGACCTGGACGGAATTGCCGACGTTGTGCGCGCCTTTGGGCAGGCCGCGCGCCGGGCGCTGGCCGCAGGCTTTGACTTTGTTGAGATTCATGCCGCCCATGGCTACCTGCTGCATGAATTCTTGTCGCCGCTCGCCAACCACCGCACGGATGCCTACGGGGGCAGCTTCGAGAACCGCACCCGGCTTGTGCTGGAGGTTGTGGATGCCGTGCGCGCCGAGTGGCCGGAGCATCTGCCGCTGTTTGTGCGCATCTCCGCCACGGACTGGGTGGAGGGCGGCTGGTCCGCTGACGAGTCGGTCGAGCTGGCGCGCCTCTTCCGCCAGCATGGCGTCGATCTGGTGGACGTGTCATCCGGTGGACTTGTTCCCGATGCGCGCATTCCCGTCGGTCCTGGATTTCAAGCGCCTTTCGCGGAGCGCATTCGGAAAGAGGCAGGCATCGCTACGGCTGCGGTGGGCATGATTACCGACCCCGCGCAGGCCGACGCGATTATCGCCGAGGGCAAGGCGGACCTGGTTCTGCTGGCGCGCGAGATACTGCGCGATCCCTACTGGCCGGTCCACGCGGCCATCGCGTTGGGAGAAAAGGCAAGCTGGCCGGTGCAGTATCTGCGCGCCGCAGCGCCGCTGCACTCGCAGGCTCGCACTGCCATGGCCCGCCCTGAGCAGGCTTGAGGGCTGGCGGAATGGAGCTGGCTGCC
This sequence comes from Acidobacteriota bacterium, assembly GCA_021778875.1. The sequence goes on from JAJYBT010000649.1 coordinate 2,391, forward strand.
GTTGCACTCCCGGCGAAAGAATCGCCGGGGAGTGCCTAGTTTGCTACACAAAGAGTGCAAATAGTGGCCTATACTTCGTCTAATGAGTGAGGCCCGCATGCAAGGCGGGTTCATTCTTCATTTGCCATGCCCATGCATTCCTCCCAAAAGCGCGTTCAGGACCAGCCGACCATCCCCGACCGCCTCTACTTCAAAATCGGGGATGTGGCGCGAATCTGCAATGTAGAGACGTACGTGCTGCGCTTCTGGGAAACGCAGTTTCCCCAGCTCAAGCCGAATAAGAGTGGAACGGGCCAGCGCCTCTATCGCCGGCGCGACGTGGAGACAGCGCTTGAAATCAAGCGGCTGGTTCACGCCGAGGGCTACACGCTGGCAGGCGCGCGACAGGCGCTGATACAGGTGCGCCGGGCCGATCCGGAGTCGAGTCTTCCGGCCACCGCCAATGAATCCACGAAGCGCCGCGATGCGCTCGCCGCCACCATCGGCAGCGCGCGCGCGGAACTGCGCGAGATTGCCAGCCTGCTCGGCGCGCCCCAGCCGCCGCCCCCGCGCCGCCGCCCGCGCATCACCGGCCTGCAAACCACCTCAGGCTCGCTCTTCCCGTCCTAACACGCTGAGCGGCTTTGCATTGAATGCCCGCGCAGGCCGGAGTGCGCTCATCCGCAGCGATGATTTCGGGCTGCCTCGGCGCACAGGCTGGCGCGCCGCGAAATAATGTGCAAGCTTTCTGTGGGAAACCGCAAATTTTTCAGGGGCCAAGAATGGGGGGTGGGGGTAC
>JAJYBT010000650.1 GCA_021778875.1 Acidobacteriota bacterium
CTCAACGGCATCATTTTCCTCCTGGGCGCGGGCCTGCTCGTATTTTGGCGTTGGGCTGGCGGGCGCGACCTGCTGGTGTGCAGTTGGATGTTGATGGCCACGTCGCTCATGTCCCTGTGGAACAGTTCGCCCCCGCTTGGACTAGTAACGATCTCGTGGCGGGCATTCTTCGTGGTAGATGCCGGGCTGCAGGCGCTTTCCATGGCTGCGTCTGTCGAACTCGTCTGGACTGTTCATGGCCTGCGCGCCCTCGGCGTAAAGCGCCTGTACCACGCTTCGTGGGCCATCGGTACCGCGGCCTATCTAATCTTGATGCTAGCGGTCAAACCGTCGCCGATCGTTCTCTGGTCAAGCCTGGCGATGATGCCGGCAATCGCGAGCTTCGATTGTATTCAGATCGCGGTGAACCTATGGGCGCTGATGGCAAAGAGAGCGAACCGGATGATCGCCGTCGCGATGATTGTGATTGGGGTTGCGGACCTGCTGCAGAATTTTAGCTACCTGCGCGGTGCCAGATTCGGGCCGTTCCAGGAAACGTATTTCGGACTGTCACTCTTTCTTTGTGAATTTGCCTTGTTCGTGATGCTCGGCCGACGCGCCTGGCAGGCCTGGCGGGCAAGGGATGAACTGCGCGTCGAGTTCGAAGCAGCACATGAGATGCAAACCCGCCTCGTGGCTCCGGCGGTGGATGTGCCGGGATTCAAAATCGAGAGCGTCTACGCGCCGGCCCAGCATGTCGGCGGAGATTTCTTCCGCGTTTTGCCCGAGGCTGACGGTGGTGTGCTCGTCGTCGTGGGCGATGTAAGCGGCAAGGGGCTCAAGGCGGCCATGACGGTTTCCGCGATTGTCGGGGCGCTGCGGACAATGCCGGCGCTGGCTCCGTCGCAAATTCTCGACGCCTTGAATCGCGGGTTCGCGGGCCAGATGCAGGGAGGCTTCGTAACCTGCTGCGTGGCGCGCATCGGGCGGGACGGCACAGTGACCATCGCCAATGCCGGACATCTGTCGCCTTACCGGAATGGGGCCGAAATGCCTGTCGCCGCCGGGCTGCCACTGGGTATCGTTCCAAATGCCGAGTACGAGGAAAGCCAGTTCCACCTCCAACCGGCGGAGTCGCTCACGTTTGTCTCCGACGGCATTGTGGAGGCGCGCAATGCTGCGGGCGACTTGTTCGGGTTTGACCGCACGCAGCAGATCAGCACATCTGGCGCGGAGGCAATTGCGCAGGCAGCCATCGATTTTGGCCAGGACGACGACATTACGGTGCTCACGCTGACATGGCTTGAGACGCCCCGGCAATCCATGGACCCCCTGAGAATTCCAACTCCAGCGCCAGCCTGAATGGACGCCACGGCAAGCGGCGACGGGAAGCAGTATCGAGCGGCGATGCGGCGTGGTACATTGAAATCCCACGGAGGTCGCGGGAAATGGCGGCTGGATTTCACCTTCCGGACAGCGGAGAGACAATTGACCTGCAGCAGCAGGTCGCGCGCCTGCAGGCCCTCCTTGAGGCTTCCCGGCAGGTACACTCCACCATTCGCGAGGAGGACGTGCTGCAGCAGGTGCTGCGCATCGTGGTCCGCGAACTGGAAATGGCCGGAGCGGCGTTCCTTGGCACAGGGCTGGCTTACGGAGACGCCCCGCACTTCGGAGACAACAGGACGGCGGAGACCGCTGCGCTGCCCGCTTATCCGCTGATGGATCGGGAAGGGCGGCGGATGACCGTGTTGCTGGTTGCGCCTCCCGATGGGCGCGAGCTGACGATCTATGAGGCCGACTTTCTTGAGGGGCTCGCCCTGCAGGCCGCCGTGGCCCTTGAAAATGCCCGCAACCACGAGCGCAATCTGCAATGGGCGCGCGTACAGCAGGATCTGGACGCAGCCCGCAATATCCAGCGCTCTCTGCTGCCCCAGAAACTGCCGGATATCGCCGGCTACTCGATGGCCTTTCGCTCCGTCACCTGTTACGAGGTGGGCGGCGACTACCTGGACATCGTGGAGCAGCCAGATGGCAGCCTGCTGATCGCGGTGGCCGACGTGGCAGGCAAGGGGCTCGCCTCGGCCATCATGGCCACAAGCTTCCGCTCCGCCTTTCGCGCCATGGCGATCACCGGGTTGCCGCTGGACGAACTGACCACGCGCATGAACGAACACCACTGGACCGAGGGCGAAGAGGCCCGCCGCCGCTACGTAACAGCGATCTTCATGCGGTTGCACCCCGAAACAGGAGAGATTGAGGTGGTCAACGCCGGCCACAATCCCGGTTTCCTCGTTCAGCCCGGCGGCGACTCCTGCCAGTTTGACTCCTCGGGTACGCCCCTCGGCCTGCTGCCGGGCATGAGCTACACCAGTCAGATATGCCAGGTTCCCCCCGGAACCCGCATGCTCTTCTACACTGACGGCCTCACTGAGGTCTTCCGCGGAGATGAGGAATTTGGTCCGGAGCGGTTGCTGGAGGAATTTTCCAGGTGCCCGGCACAGAAAGCGGATGATATTCTCGATGCGTTATGGGCAACCCTTGAAAATTTCACTGAGGGCGGCCCTCAGGCGGACGACATGACCGCGCTGGCAGTGTGCAGAAGTACGGGCCCGACGGAGACGACTGAATGAGTGATGTGAAATCCACCAGCGTGGAAGTGAGGCTGCCTTCTCGGCTCGGATACGAGAAGGTGGCCATGAGCACCGCTGCGGCGGTGGCAAAGCTGATGGGTTTCAAAGAAGACCGAATCGAAGACCTGAAGACCGCGGTCGCCGAGGCGTGCATCAACGCAATTGAACATGGCAACCGGCTGAACGAAGGCCTCTCAGTGGGAGTCGTGCTGTCAGCCGGCAACGATGCGCTGGAGGTCAAGGTCATCGATGACGGCAAGGGGTTGAAATCGGTCCCCCCCAGACCCGACATCGACCGCAAGATTCATGGCGAGGAAGACCCTCGCGGTATGGGCATGTTTCTGATTCAGGCGCTTGTAGACGAAGCCGAGTGGGTAAAGGGGTCCAACGGCAAAAGCAGCTACGTCAGGCTCGTAATCCGCCTGGACGGGGTTCCGGAATAACACAAAGAAATTGGAGACACGAAATCGTGCAGAGCGAAACGAAGGCGCGCGTCGACCAGATCACCTCACCGGCCGGACATCCGGTCACCGTCCTGCGCTTTGAGGGAGACAT
>JAJYBT010000651.1 GCA_021778875.1 Acidobacteriota bacterium
CAGATGGTCTTTCGATTACGCCGCCGGCGTTGCGCGTCTTCCGTCATGGTCTCTTATCGTAATTCGCTCAGGTTCTCAATGGCTGAGCCGGGCGTGCCGAATCAGCGGATGATGTGCAATGTACGGATCCAGCGCGTATCTGTAAAGAAGTGCAGCACCACATGGGCCATCCACGTCAGGTTGTTGCTCATGCCGGTCTGTTCATACTGGCTTTCCGGCGTCTCAAATGACCAGTAGTTAAACAGCGGGCGGCCCACAATGTTTTCGCGGGGCACGAAACCCCAGTAGCGCGAATCCAGGCTGTTATGGCGATTGTCGCCCATCATGAAGTACTTGCCGGGCGGAACCACCAGGTCCCCGTCCTTCACGTAGCCGGGCATGGCAACCGTCCAGGCCTCGGTCGCGCCCAGGTCCGGGCTCATCGGCACTGAGGGGAAATCGTCGAGATAGTCGCGGTAGTTGTCCGCGGTGGTGGGCTGGGCATGGGGCTGGCTCTGCGGCACTCCATTCACAATCACAATGCCGTCCCGCAGGTGGATATGGTCGCCCGGCACGGCGATAAGGCGCTTGACCAGGAACAGGTCAGGCTCGCCGGGCTTGAGGAAGACCACGATATCGCCCCGCTTCGGCTCGCGATAGTGGATCAGGGGCATCCATCCGCTGGGCGGAGCCAGCGTGATTCTGTCCACCACCAGATGATCGCCCACCAGCAGCGTCTTCTCCATGGAGCCGGAAGGGATCACAAAATTCTGTGCCAGAAAGGTGAGGATGAACAGTCCCACCACCAGTACGGTGCAGATGCTGGCTGCCGCCTCAAAGGGCGTCTCTTCCACTCTCTCCTGATCGGGAGCGGGCTGGACTTGAGAGGGTGCATTGGGGGCAGGCGTATTTTTCTTGGTCATCCTGTCGCTCGTTGCCCAGATGGCTGGCGGCTTGTCGACGCGGCCCTGCCGGCGCTAATGGATTACGCGGAAGATGCGATCCCATCGCGCAAAGCCCGCGAGGCGTGCCGAAAATTGCCCGTCGTGTCCGAGTCTATCATCCGCGGCCTGCTGCACATCGGTGGAAGAAGGGCGGCGCAGCGAGAAGTAAATCACCAGCGGTCGCGCCACAATGGCTTCACGCGGAACCAGTCCCCAGAAGCGCGAGTCCTTGCTGTGGTTGCGGTTGTCGCCCAGCAGAAAATACTGCCCCCTGGGAACAACCAGTTCTCCGTTGGAGGTGAGCCGCTGCATCTGGCGCCACCATGTGGGATCCACATTCGGGTCCGTGTAGACCCGCGCAGGAAAGTTGTCGCGAAAGACGTTCGGCGCCGCAGGCTCCAGAGCCACATACGGCTCGGCAATCGGCTGATCGTTCACCAGCACCTTGCCGTCCTGAATTCGGATATGGTCACCGGGAATGCCAATCACGCGCTTGACCAGGTACGGCGGCGATGGGTGATGGAAGACCACAATGTCGCCTCGTTGCACGTCGCGGTACGGCAGCAGCCAGTGCATGGGATTCGCGGGCGAGCCGGGCGGGGAAAAGATTTGTTTGTTGACGAGCAGGAAATCGCCAACGAGCAGCGTGCGCTCCATACTCTCAGAGGGAATCAGAAACGGCTGCAGTACAAACGCCAGCAGAAACAGGGCAACAACCACCGTTGGCAAAAAGGAGGCAAAAGACTCCGGCACCGTGGGCAGATACGTCCAGAAGCGCCCACTCTGGCCGGAGCGGAGACTGCCGAATTGGTCCGCCGCCGCCATCAGCTCTGCTGTTCCCCGGGCAGATCGGCTGGCACATCCCCAGCCTTGGCCGCGGCAGCCGTCAGCCGGGCCAGCGCGCGGCGCGCGGCATCCTGCTCGGCATGCTTTTTGGTGCTGCCCGTGCCCCGGGCCAAAGGCTTGCCGGGCTCGCCTTCCGCGGGCTTGAGCCGCACTTCCACAAGAAAGCGCTTCCGATGATCGGGGCCGCTCTCGCTCTTCACCTTATAGACTGGCGTTCCGGAGCGCGATGCCTGCAGATGCTCCTGCAGCGCGGACTTATAGTTGCCCAGCGCGGCGCCGGAGCGGAGTTCGCGGGCCAGGTGCTCGGCAACCTCGCCCATCACGTAACGGCGGGCAAACGTGCGCACGGGGTCCAGGCCGCCATCCAGAAACATCGCGCCAATCACCGCCTCCATGGAGTTGGAGAGCACCGTGCCCTTGCTGCGCAGGCCACTGCGGTCTTCGCCTCGGCTCAGGCGCAGATGGTCGCCAAGACCAACGGCCTCAGCCACCTCTGCCATGTGCTGCCGGCTCACAAGCTGGGCGCGGACACGCGTTAGCTCGCCCTCGCGCCACTCGGGATGAGTTAAAAACAGCGCCTCTCCAACCACCAAGCCCAGCACCGCATCCCCAAGAAACTCCAGGCGCTCGTTATCGCCCCCCGGAACTGCGGCTCCCCCGGAACTCCCGCTGGCATGCTGGTTCGCAAGTGAGCGATGGGTCAACGCGCGCACCAGAACTTCAGGCGCCGTAAAGCAATACCCAAGTGCTGCTTCCAGTTCCGCAAGAGATGCTTGCACGTATCCCTCAACCCAAAGGTTCGACAAGATGCCGCGAGGCAGACTGTTGCACTGAATACAGTGCAACGGTCCACCCCTTTGTAACTATTAGACGCTAAACCGCGTCTCGATGCACGCTGCCGGGGATTATTGCGGAGAAGACGGGCTCTGGGGGGCAGCAGGCTTGGACGCGTCCGGTGCCGTAGCGTCCCCGGCATCCTCCTCGCAGCTGTGCCCACGAACGGCATAGGCGGCCTTGACGCCCCGTTCAGCAGCCAGGCGGGTGTCGAGCGCTCCGTCCCGGTTGGCCAGGGCCAGCTTGTACTCGGCTACGGCTGCGTCGCGCTTGCAGTCCAGGTCGAGCATGCGGCCCAGGTAGATATGCGACCACGCGAGCAGCCGCGGCTCCTTGCTGGTGGCAATCGTCTTCTGGAAGCGATCGATGGCTTCCTCCGGATGGCCGGTCATGATGGCCGTGCGGGCTAGGATAAAGTTGGCCCTTGCCCGGTCCGCGACCGACTGTACGGTGTCCTCGTGGACAGACAGGGCCTGGTGCGCCAAAGCACTGGCCGTAGCCACATCGCCGGCCTGCAGGCGGGCTTCGGCAAGGTCAAGCCCGGTCAGCACGCGCGGCTTG
>JAJYBT010000652.1 GCA_021778875.1 Acidobacteriota bacterium
GCTGGACCTGCTGACGGAGCATCCGAATATCAAGGGCATCTTTACCACGGACGAGTTCTCAACGCATGCCGCTTCGTATGCTTTCGATCCGCACACGCATAAGCGGCCGCTGCTGATCGGCGTCTCTGACGAGAGGAATGAGCTGCAGGGCTTGCGTAGCGGCCGTATCGATGCGCTGATTATCAGTGATCCTCATGAGCTGGGCACGCGTGCCATGCAGGCCATGCGCGCCGCGCTTGCGGGCAAGGATGCGCGCAGCTACTCCACGCAACTGCCGGTGGCCATCATCGATCGCGACAGCATGGATGCAAACCCTACGGTGGCGACGCTGTTGCGGCGAACGAGGTAATCCGCCACGGCAGGTGCGTAGGGGCTTAGTTGGAACTGACCTGGACATTGCGCCAGGAGGCCTGCGCATAGAAGGACCGCAGCCCCGCCACGCCCTGCGTGAGGCACTGCTTGTCGTTGTACTTGAGACGCGCGGCAGGGCCGCCGTTCACCGGGCTGAGCGCAAACGCGATCTCGCAGCCATGGGCGGAGAGATCGAGGTGATACCACGAGCCCACAGAGAGCGGAGTGACCAGATGCGCGGTTGCCAGTTCGCGCCAGTCATAGGATGCGCGGCCGAGCAGGATGACCTGATCGTCGGGGCGCACGCCTGCGTAGTATCCCTCGTAGGAGTCCACGCCCGGCTCGGGATCGGTGGTGCGAATGACCAGGCCGGCATCGCCGTAGTGCGTCTCAGGAAAGAGCAGATCGAAGCGGATATCCGCGCTGATGTGATAGTCGGTGCCCAGCGAGTGAGGAGCGATGAGCATGTCTCCGCGGCCGTAGTTGGAGTTGGAGAAGATGCCGCCGTGCTCGTTCCATCGCCCGCTGATCTGCTGCCAGCCCTGCAGGCTGGCGTAGGGGCCGCTGGGCTGGGTGCGGGTTCGTATGCGATAGGCGATCGATGCCCCGGCCGTGAGCGCCAGGGCAACAGCGATGACCGCAAGCCATCTGCGTTTGTATCTGCGGAAGAATTCCATTGCAGGCGAGTAGAGTATATCTAGGTTTGCATTGCGTAATCCATTCGTCATTCGCGCGGTGTGTAAGTCCGGCTATCTGGGCAGCGTTTTTTGTGCATGCGCTCTGGTTGCATTGCTCCTGGTGCCTGCGGCGCGAATGGCCGGTGCACAGGAGTCGAGCGAGCCGCATCTGCAGTCGATTGAGTCTGCCATTCAGGCGGCCAGTTTTTCCGCGAGCCCGGTGCCGGTGGTAGTGCGCGGCATTGTCACGCTGAATCAGCATCGCATTGTGATTGAGGATCGCACCGGGGCCGGCGAGGTGCAGTCGCCCAGAACGGAGCAGATTGCGCTGGGAGGCGAGGTGGAGGTGACCGGCCGCATGACGATTGCGCCGGAGCCGCAGGTGCAGGAGGGGCAGATGCGGCGGTTGTGGGGAGGCTCCATGCCGCTGCCGCTCTCCATTACGCCCGACCAGGCAGCCGACGGCGAGAACGAACTGTTTCTGGTGCAGACAGTTGCCGAGCTGGTGGACTTTACACCGGCGGGGCTTACGGGCGTGCGCCTGAACCTGCGCGGAGGACATCAGAATTTTTCCGCAGTGCTGCCCAGTGACAACGTGGATGGCGAGCTGCCGGTACGGTCGATGCAGCCGGGTGCAACGCTGCGGCTTACGGGCATCCTGATGATTAACCATGGCGTGGAGGCGCACGGCGCGGAGGCGGACCACGGCGATGCCTTTACGCTGCAGTTGCGGACGCTGGAAGACATTGAGGTGATAGAGCCGCCCTCGTGGTGGACGCGGGCGCACATTCTGATGCTGGCCGGCGCTGCCACGATTCTGATTCTCATCGGCATCAACAGCTATTACCGCATCAAGCACGCGCGCTATCGAGCGGTGGCGGAAGAGCGCGCCAGCATTGCGCGCGACATTCACGATACGCTGGCGCAGGGATACGCGGGCATTACGCTGCAACTGGAAGCAGCCCAGCAGATGATTCAACGGGATGCCGAGCGGGCCGGAGAGCTGCTGAGCGAGGCTCTGCAAATGGTGCGGCACAGCCGCGATGAATCCCATGTCTCGATTGATATTTTGCGCTCGCTCTCGCGCAACGACCGGTTGGACGTGCTGATTGCGCGCTGCATTCAACAGCTCCGGTCCGCGTCAGAGTCCACCATGGAGCAGCATGTGCTGGGCGAGCCCGCGGTCTTCTCCTACAACACGGTGAACAACCTGTTCCGCATTGTGCAGGAAGCGCTGGTGAACGCCGTCAACCATGCCCATGCGCAAAAGATTGTGGTTCGCGTGGTGTATCGCAAGGGAGAAGTGATGGTGGAGGTAAACGATGATGGAAGAGGCTTTGACCCGGCCCAGGTGCTTGGTCCGCAGGAAGGCCACTACGGCCTGATCGGGATGCGCGAGCGCTGCGCTGCCATCAATGCGGAACTTGAATTACGATCGACATCGGAGGGAACCACGGTTCGCGTGAGGGCCGCAGCATGACAAAGGAAAGAAATACCGCTCCCGCGCGGCAGCGGCACACGGATGGCCACGCAACGGAGCGCTCCATCCGGATTCTGGTGGCGGACGATCATCTTGTGTATCGCATCGGCATCCGCAACCTGCTTGGATCCGAGCACGGTTTTGAGGTGGTAGGCGAAGCCTCAGACGGAGCGCAGGCCATTGAGCTGTTCCGGGGGCTCAGGCCCGATGTGGTGCTGCTGGATCTGCGCATGCCGCAGAAGGGCGGCATCGAGGTGGTTCGCGCCATTCGCAAAGAGGCCGCCGATGCCCGCATCCTGATCGTGACCAGCTACCAGACCGAGGAAGAGATCTTTCAGGTTTTGAACGCCGGCGCGCTGGGCTACATCCTGAAGGACACCGGGCGCGAGATGCTGATCAAGGCAATCCGCGCCGTCCATGCGGGCAAGGGCTGGATCTCGCCCAGCATTCAGCGCCAGTTTGCGGATCGCGTGCTTCGCCAGCCGTTGACGGCGCGCGAGCTGGAGGTGCTGAAGCTGCTGGCCCGAGGCCTGACGAATCGCGAGATCGCCTCAGTGTATGGCATCTCGCCCAGCACGGTGAAGAACCAGGTGAGCAGCCTGCTGGCGAAGCTGGAAGTCTCTGACCGCACAGAGGCGGTGAGCTTCTGCCTGGC
>JAJYBT010000653.1 GCA_021778875.1 Acidobacteriota bacterium
AAGAAGCCGAATCCGAACTTGCTCCAGGCCAGGTGAGAGCTCAGCACCAACCGCCAGGCAATCAGGGCCACGATGCCGAAGATGCTGAGCGCGCACAGCACCATGAGCCAGTGGAACGCGCCATCCACGACCGCCGAGTTGCTGCGGGAAAGCAGAAATCTGCGCACCTCGGAAACCTCAGCCGCATTCGCCGCTGCTGATTGCCGGTCTGCGGGAATTGCCGGCTCTTGTTGAAGCTGAGGCTCGGAGATGCGAATCTCTGGCACGTGAACAGTCACCTATAACAGGCTACCCGGGAAAGATGAATAGAAGGTTACAACGCTGCGAAATCAAGTGAATACGACGCAAAAATGACGCAAATTGCCTGCCCGTCAGCAGGGTTGCCACCATGGAAGACCCGCCCCTTTGGCCAGCCTTCCCGGCCCAGCAGGCAAAAGCAGGCGATTGCCTGCGCATCCCGGGACATGAAGATTGCCCCTCAACGGTAGACCCGAAATTATTTCTCCATTGGTTTGATATTTTTCCGTTAAGCTGGGGAGCTGGAAATGAACCCGGACCCTGACATGCGCCAAATTCTCGTACTCTTCGCCCTCGTCCTCGCCTCCATGCAACTGTCCGGCCAAAGCCCGGTTCAGCCCGACCCGGCCCATCGCGACTGGAAGGCCGCGTGGATTACCCATCCGACGGCGCCGCTGCGGGAGCCGGTAGTGCTTCACTTCCGCCACACGCTGGAGCTGGCCGCGGTTCCGTCCAGCTATCCCGTACGCGTGAGTGCCGATAACCGCTTTGTCCTCTATGTGAACGGCAGGCGGGTGGGCGACGGGCCGGCGCGCGGCGACCTGGCCCACTGGCGCTACGAGCGCTTTGACCTGGCGCCGTTCCTGCAGGCCGGGAACAACCTGATCACGGCCACGGTGTGGAACTTCGGCCTTTACGCCCCAGTCGCACAGATGAGCGACCGGACAGCCTTTTTGCTGGAAAGCGAGGCGGACGGGGCAAACTCCATCAGCACGCCGAAAGGCTGGCTGGTTGAAGTGGAGCCGGGCCAAAAGGCCCTGGATCGCAGCACGGTCAGCCTGCTGACCTACATGGCGGCGGGACCGGGCGAGGAGATTGACGCGGCAAGCTATGACTGGAACTGGAATACGCCGTCGGCAGCGGGGCCGTCATGGGTTCAGGGCGCCTCTCCCATGCGCGACAGCGTCTTTCCGGGTACAAACAGGCCGCACGCGTGGGATACGACGGGAGACAACTTCTGGGGTCTGGTGCCCGATACGCTTCCGCACATGGAATACCGGCCGGTGAGCGCGGGACGGGTGGTGCGGGCGGACACGGATGCCCTGAAGGCCTTCCCTGCTTCCCCGGTCACGGTGCCTGCGGGCAGCCATGTACACCTGCTGCTGGACCGTAAGGCACTCACGACGGCGTATCCGGAGTTGTCTGTCTCCGGCGGCAAAGGGTCGCACATTCGTCTTACATACTCCGAGGCCCTGTATGACAAAGCCTTACACAAGGGCGACCGGGATGAGGTGGGCGACCGAACCGCCCATGGCCTGCAGGACCGCTTTCTGCCAGATGGCGGCGCGCATCGCACCTTCGAACCGCTCTGGTGGCGCACGTGGCGCTATCTTGACCTGGACATCCAGACCGGGGGCGAAGCGCTGACGCTGGAGTCCTTGAAGGCCAACTTCACAGCGTATCCGTTCGAGGAGCGCGCCACGTTCAAGTCCGGGGACCCGGCGCTGGACAAGATATGGGAAGTCAGTTGGCGGACGGCACGGCTTGATGCCCATGAGACGTACATGGACACGCCCTACTACGAGCAACTCCAATATGTGGGCGACACGCGGATTCAGGCGCTGATTTCCTATACAGTGGCGGGCGATGACCGGCTGGCGCGTCAGGCCATCGAGGCGTTTGACGAGTCGCGCTCGCCGGACGGGCTGACCCGCAGCCGCTATCCCAGTTCCCTGCCGCAGACCATCCCTCCGTTTTCACTGCTCTACGTCGGCATGTTGCATGACTACTGGCTGTACCGGCCTGATCCCGCGCTGGTGCGCGCATCGCTCCCGGGAACCCGCGCGGTGCTGGACTGGTTTGGCGCACACGAGCGTCCTGACGGCCTGCTTGAGAAGCTGCCCTGGTGGAGCTTCATCGACTGGGTCTCCAAAGGCGAGATCCCCACGTACGACGCTCAGGGCGAATCCTGCGTGACCACGCTGCAATACCTGGGCGCGCTGGACGCTGCGGCCGACATGGAGAAAGGCCTCGGCGACCCGCAGCGGACAAGCCGCTACCAGTCGCAGGCGGCGCATGTGCGCTCTGGAATCCGCGACAAGTGCTGGAGCCCGGAGCGCGGCCTGCTTGCCGACAATTCCGACAAAAAGATCTTCAGCCAGCAGTCCAACATTATGGCCGTGCTGTATGACGTTGTGCCCGCGGATCAGCAGCAGGCGGTGATGCGCAAGATAGTGGCGATTGAGCCGGGAACTACGCCGGACGGCGTCATGAGCGCCTCGTACTACTTCCGCTTCTACCTGGGCCGCGCGCTGGAGCATGCGGGCATGGCGGACGACTATCTGCAATCGCTTGACCCGTGGCGCAAGCTGCTGCCGCTGCACTTCAGCACGTGGCCGGAGACTCCGGGCAACACGCGGTCTGACTCGCACGCCTGGTCGGCGCATCCGGTGTATGACATGCTGACGCTGGTGGCGGGCATCGAGCCGGCCAGACCGGGTTTTGCTTCGGTCCGCATCGCACCTCACCTGGGCGCGCTGAACTCCCTCACGGCCAGCTACCCGCACCCCGACGGCGCCATCCGCGTGGACTACCAACGCAAGGGCGCGGGGCTGGACGCAACCATTACGCTGCCGGGCAAGCTCGGCGGGAGCTTCGCTTTCCGTGGCAAGGTCTGGCCGCTCAAAGCCGGAATGAATCACATCGTGACCGAGTAGAGCGGAGGCCGTGCGCTTGCGCTGGCCGGCAAATTTGGCAAATCGATGTATTTATCGGGTAGCGCTGTTTTCCGAACTGGGAAAAACGTGTTACAACTCCAATCATGGCAAAGGGAAAGGGTTCAACGCCCTCAGGTCACGTAAACCTGAGGATGCTGGCCGAACATCTGGAGCTTTCGCAGACCACGGTCTCACTGGTTCTGAACAA
>JAJYBT010000654.1 GCA_021778875.1 Acidobacteriota bacterium
CGATACTTGTTCTCCGGCGACTGGCTCGGCCCGCTCAGCAGCCCTCCGTCCTTCGCCTCCACCAGGTAGTCCAGCAGAAACTCCGCAATCTCCTTCAGCCGCGGATACGCCCGCTCGCGCAGAAAAATCCTGTCCTGCCCAAACTCGTAGTGCTCCCACAGGTGCAGCGACATCCACGCCGCGCCCATCGCCCAAACGCCTGCCTGCACATGGTCCACCGGAATCGAGTCACCCCAGATGTCCGTGTTGTGGTGCACCACGAATCCCCGCGCGTTGTAGTACTTCTTCGCCGTCGCCGCGCCCTGGCTGCGTGTGCTGTCCAGCAGGTCAAACAGCTGCGGATGCAGATCTGCCAGGTTCCCCGGCTCAGCCAGCCAGTAGTTCATCTCCGCATTGATGTTCACCGTATACTTCGAACCCCACGGCGGATCAATGCTCTCGTTCCAAATGCCCTGCAGATTCGCCGGCAGCGTACCCGGTCTGCTGCTGCTGATCAGCATGTAGCGGCCATATTGAAAATAGGTCTGCAGCAGTCCAACATCCTCGCCACCAGCTTTCACGCGCTGCATCCGCACATCCGTCGGCACGTCTCGCTGCGAGTCCGGTCCCTTCAGCAGGTCAATCTCCACCCGGCGCGCATAGCTCCGGTAATCGTGCACATGCTCACGCTTCAACTCCGCGTACGAGAGCGACTCCGCGCCTCGCAACCAGCGCGCGCACGCAGCAGCCATTCCCTCCGAATCGCGTTCGCGAAACTCCGTCGCCGCCGTCACCAGCAGTGTCACCCGCCGCGCATCTTCAATCCGCAAGGCATCTCCCGCAGCGCGCACCTCACCATCCTCGGCATGCGCCACAACCTCTGCGCGAAATGCAACGCCCACCTGCCGCTCCTGCACCGCCGCATCCATCGTCGGCTTTGCTGGCCGAGCTGCCCCCGTCATCACCAGACGATTCGTGCCCACCGCCTGCGTCTCGCTATGCACCGGGCGGTCCATCTGCACCGTCAACCGCATCGGCTGCTCGCACTCCAGCCGCACCACAATCACATTCCGAGGCGCCGAACTAAACACCTCCCGTGTCCATCGCGCACCATCCGCCGCAAAGCTCGTCCTCGCAACCGCGTCATCCAGATTCAGTTCCAGGCGATAGTCCTGCGCGGCATCCGCAAGACCATCAAAACTCAGCCAAAGGTCTCCGAGCGTCTGGTAGCAGGGCAGACGATCGGGAATGCCCATCATCACCTCCGCCGCCAGCGCCTCCGCCTCGTGTACTTTCCCCGCCATCAGCAGCGCGCGTACGTCCGCCGTTCGCGCCGCCTTCGGATTGTCGCGATCCCTCCGCTCGCCCATCCACACCGTCTCCTCATTCAGTTGGAGACGTTCCTTAGCCGTTCCGCCAAACACCATCGCGCCCAATCGCCCATTGCCCACCGGCAGCGCATCCGGCCACACCTGCGCAGGCTGTTTGTAGAAGATCGTCGTCGCCTCCGTCTCTACACCCGCCTCGTGCAAACCCACGCTCAGTGCATGCAGCCTTCGCACACGAGCCGCCAGCATGCTGCTCAGTGCTCCATCGCGCAAAAATCTCCGCCTGCTCCAACCGCGTCTCGCCATTGTCTCTCCTCAGGCCCGAATCAACACTGCGCTCCAGGGCTGCACGCGCAACATGCCTTTGTGCACTGCATTGCCCTCACTCCTGGTCAGCGACACACCCTCTCGCGCATCCAGGGATGGACCCGCCAACAACCAGTGCTGATGCGCCTTCCGCAACGGCACGCGCATTGCCACATCGTGCTCCGTCTTGTTGATCGCAAGCACCTGCTCCGCTCCACCCTTATGTCCAGCATAGGCGCTCACACGCGCGTCGTTACAGCTCAGTTCCGATTTCAACAGCGTTCCACCCACAAACTCCCGCGCCAGTTGCATGCCAAAGTACTCCGGCCGCTGCGTAAATCCGCTCGACACGCTGCCCGCAATCGGCGTGTAGTAACCATTGCCGCCGCCATGCAGATTCACGCCCGCACATCCCAGCGTCGCAAACTGCAGCATCATATCCACCACCCACAGTGCGCTCGCCAGCGTATCGCTCACGCCCGGTTGGCCGCCATTCCAGCACGAGTTGCCCTCGCTCATGCGATACGGCACGCCCAGGCTGCGCGCTGCTTCCACGGCAGCGCGCGCGTCTCTTGCAAGCTTCGGATCCGGAGACAGCAGCTTCTCAACCGTCACTCCCTTCGCGCCTGCAGGTCCCATCGCGTAATAGTGTGAGGTCAGCAACACCACATCGTTGCAACTCCGCTTTACATCTTCCGCAAAGCCGGTCAGATAGTTGATCTTGTTGGAGACATCCGGCCCGGCAAACTTCGCCTGCGGCACCTTCGCAACAACCGCTGCGTGCGCCGCAATCCACTCTTTCCAGTAGTCCTCATAGCTCCACGTCGATGGCCGATAGCGGTTGCGCCACGCATCCGGCTCGTTGCCGAGTTGAAACGCAATCAGCCGCGGCCCCAGGATGCGCCGCACGTACGCAGCCTCCTCCGCCGCGCGCATCGCCGTACCACGCCCAAGATTCAATCCATACAGGCAACCCCAGTTCGTCGCATCCAGAAAAGCGCGCAGATTGCGCAGACTACGCGGAGTGATCCGCGTGTCGCCCTTCACATTCTTGCTCGTATCCGGACCCACCGCATCGAACGGCACCGGTTCCTTCGGCTCTTCTGTCGTGAAGCTTGTAAACTCGCTCGTCCCTCCGCCGAGCCGCAGTACGCCCTGTTCTCCAAGTTCACGAAAGAGCGTAATCAACGCAGTGTTCTCCGCGGCAAAGAAGGCAGGATTCGCCAGCTGTGCCGACTCATAACTCAAGCCGATAAAGTCGGCCGGAACCGTTGACTGAGGCACATTGCGATTTACGCTGAGCGCCGCCTCAAGCACGCCTGATGCTTGCTCGGCATGCAACCATCTGGAGCGAAGTGTCGCGGATGCCAGAGAGCATCCAGCCATGTGCAGAAAGAGACGGCGCTTCATTCGAGCTCAACCTCCACCACGCTCGGGGCTGCAACTGTAGCAGCAATCTCTGCCTGCGCCGCAACCGCACGCCCGTCGATACGAACTGCACGAATACGCTCTCCCGCCTCAATCGGCGCATGCAGTACCACACCGC
>JAJYBT010000655.1 GCA_021778875.1 Acidobacteriota bacterium
CCGGAAGAGGAAAGGGGGAGTGGGGGGAGGGATGCCCCCGGACAGTCTCTGGTTTAATACACGCCGCGCGCGTTCAACCACGGGCCATACTGCCGGTCGAGGCTCTCGATGTGCTCCATGTACCAGCTGCGCAGGAACTCCAGCAGCGGATGTACCTGCAGCGAGTCGCAATTCTCAGCGCGCCGCACGGTCTTGCGAATCTCACTCAGCAGCCGCTGATGCGCCGCACGATGCTCCAGCAGGCCGGGAAAGTTGTAGGCCTGCAGCAGATGCTCTTCGCTAGCAAAGTGCTTGCGGGTAAAGTCCACCAGCCGTTCCAGGCTCTCGTCCAACTGCTCCCGATTGCATCCGTGCAGCAGGTCGTCGCGCAGTTCGTTCATGGTATCCATCAGGATGCCATGCTGGTCATCCATTGCCTTTACACCAACCGTGCAAGCGTGGCTCCAAGTCAGAAGGGTCACAGCTACCTCCAGCGATCACCCTCAGGATGCTTGGTTTATCCGGATTCAACAATGGCTCCAAGGTTGTAGGGGACGCCCCGGCCGGGTTATGCCGACGCTACTCCAGCACCACCTCCGGCTGCGGTTCATGACCACGCGTGGTCAGCACCACGGCCGCTCCCAGAATCAGTGCCCCGCCCATCGCAGCATGCGGGCCCAGATGCTCGCCCAGCAGTTTTACCCCCAGGAACGACCCCAGCGCCGGCTCAATATTCAGGAATACCCCTGCTCGCGATGCCGGAACATGATGAATCCCCCAGTTCCAAAGTAGGGTGGTTGTCGCGGTGCACGCCAGTCCGCTGATGGCCAGCGCCATCCACGCTGTCGTACTCACATGAGCAAACGGAGGCGGCTGTCCGTGCGTAGGCAGCCACGGACGCAGCAGCCATGGCCCCAGGACCCATGCCGCCAGCATCACGGTTCCAGACAGGATGGTGTATGCCGTCACGACCGGCGGGCTGTGCGTCTGCATCAGCTTTTTGCTCAACAGGATCCACGCCAGCGACAAGCATAGCGAAAGCACCACCAGAAGATCCCCGGTCAGCGAGGGCTCTCCCTGCGTCGCCGATCCATGATGCCCGCCCAGGACGATCAACGCTGCACCCACGGTGGAACTGGCCAGCGCAGCCCAGCCAATGCCGTCCAGCCTCTCCCCCGCAAACACCGCCGCAGCCACACCCAGCAACACCGGCATCGATCCCACCATCAGGGATGCATGGCTCACCGTCGTTCGCGCCAGCCCATGGAACTGGATGAGAAACTGCACCGGAATGCCCAATGCGGCTGAAATCAGGAGCAGGCGCGTCTCGCTCCACTTGAGCCGAACCCGATGCATAAGCGCCACCGGCAGCATGCCCACGCAGGCAAACAGAAAGCGGTAGAGCACCATGTGCTCCACGCTCATCTCATTCAGCGCCAGCCGGCCAAAATAGAATCCCGTGCCCCAAAGGCAGCCCGCCAGCGCGCATGCGCCGTACCCCAGAAACATCACCCTCCGGCTACCGGTTCCCATGGTTACCATCTCACTCTTTACTCTCGCACACCCTGCATGTGCCGGTGTCTCTGCCCAAAATCGCCGTCATCAGCGAAAATAGAAAGCGATGGCACAGCCGCTCCGCAAGGCTGACTTTGGCAAGCACGTAAGCCTGGGGCTCACGGTGGCGGCGCTGCTGCTTTGCCTGCCCATGGCCAGCTTCGCGCAGGCCACCCTGATCTCGCTGCGCCACCACAAACCTGCGCCGGCCAACCCACCCGCCGCCCAACCGGCCGTCCACGCGTCGCAGCCCCCCGCGTTCTCCATCCCCGTTGAGCCGCTCGGTTTCGCTGCGCCCGGCCCCATCTATCAGGGCCAGCGCATGGCCCTTGCCTCGCTCGACTTCCTCGACGAAGGCAGGCTGCTCTTCACGTTTCGCGCTCCCGGGCTCATCCATCGCGACGCGAGCGGTGCCGACCAGCGCCAGATACGTGCTCTTGTCCTTTCACTGCCGAAGGGTAACGTCGAAGATGAGGACCTCTGGACCCTCCACGGCGACTCCCGCTACCTCTGGATACTCCATGACGGAAGCTTCCTCCTGCGCGATCTCAACGACCTCAGGCAGGGCAACACCAATCTCGATCTGAAGCCGCTGCTGCACTTTCCCGGCCCTCTGCTCTGGCTGGAAATGGACCCCTCGCAGCAATACCTCGTCACGGACTCCCATGAGCCTGGGCAGACTGCCTCCGAACCTGGCCAGGTCCCAAGCCCCGACACCGCGGCCGCCAGCGTAACCACGGACGGTAGCGACACTTCCGGCGAGCCCAACATAGTTCTGCGCATCCTCCGCCGCTCCACGGGTCAGGTGATGCTGGTCAGCCACGTGCGCACGGTCGTCCACCTGCCCATCAATTCGGACGGCTACCTGGAACCTCTGCGCGGCCGTGGCCGGGAGTGGCTGCTCAACATGAACTACTTCACAGGCGGCAACCGCATTCTCGGTCACGTAGACTCGATCTGCACTCCCACACTTCAGTTCCTCGCTCCGCAGGAGGTCATTGCCTCCACCTGCAACATCGACGGAACCCTCAGCCTTTCCGCCATCTCCATCGACGGTCTTCATCTTTGGGACGCGCCGCAGCCCCCCATACAGGTCTGGCCGCGCCTGTTCTTCTCCGCCGGTGGACTGCGCCTGGCCCGTGAGACGCTGGTCGTCACGCATCCCATCGACGCCTATACCCCGCTGAGTTTTGACGATGTGAAAGGCCAGTTCGTCGAGGTCCTGGATGCCGCCACGGGCAAGGTTGCGCTCAAAGCCTCCGCCAGCCCCGTCCTGGACGGCGGCGGAAACGTCGCCATCTCGCCGTCCGGCAGGCGCGTCGCCATCCTCGACGCCGGCGCTATCCATGTCTACGAACTGCCCGCACCGCCCCCGCTTTCTTCCCGCGAACAGTCGCATCCGTCGCGCTGAGCACGCATTTTGCGGCTGTTCAGGCTAACTGCCCCCGTGTAAACTGAGCGATGGGGGAAGTTCCTTGGCAACGGCGACCGTCCATTTTCTCGCTGCGGCAATCACAGATCGAGGTCGAAAGCGGCCGTCCAACGAGGATGCCTTCGGTTACTCCGTAGAGGATGGTGTCTATGTCGTCTGTGACGGCATGGGTGGCGCCGCCGCCGGAGAGACC
>JAJYBT010000656.1 GCA_021778875.1 Acidobacteriota bacterium
GTGCTCACGATGGTGGGCTGGTGCCGGTTCACGCGGTTCATCATGCCCGAGGCAATCCTGTCGTTTTTCCTGCTGTCGAGTTTGTATGCGCTCATCACCGGTTTGGAGATGGACAAGCCGCTGCGCTTCTACTGGATGTGGGCGGGCGTGGCACTGGCTCTGCTGACCAAGGGGTTGATTGCGCCGGTGTTCTTTTTTGGCGCGGTTATTCCCTACCTGCTGCTGACCGGGCAATGGCGGCGCTGGAAGCAGTTGAAACCGGTTTCGGGATTTCTGCTGTTCCTGGCCATCGCGGCGCCATGGCACATTCTGTGCGGGCTGGCGAATCCGGACCAGGGGCACCCGGTGGGCAACCACCCCACGCTCGGTAACGTACACGGGTTCTTCTACTTCTACTTCATCAACGAACACGTGCTGCGCTTCCTCAACCTGCGCTATCCGCACGATTACAACAAGCTGCCGGGCATCTGGTACTGGGTGCTGCATCTGGTGTGGATTTTCCCGTGGAGTTTGTTTTTGCCTGCGACGCTGGCGGTGGCGTGGAAGACACGGCACGGGTGGCTGCACCACCTGCGCCACGATGCCGGGCAGACGGTGGACTTCTACCTGGACAACTCGCAGCGCGGGGACGTAGCCAGCTACGTACTGCGGCTGAAATTCCGCGTGCGCACCATCTGGCTGCTGAGCTTGTTTTCAGCGTGGACGCTCGTGTTCTTTTCCATCTCAACGAACCAGGAGTACTACACGTTTCCGGTGTGGCCGCCGCTGCTGATTCTCATTGCGGGAGTGGTGGCGGAGATTGAGGAGGGACGCGGCGCGGAAGGCGTCAAGCCGGTTCTTTCAACGGCATGGCTGACTGGCTCGCAAGCGGTGTTTGCCGTGGTGGGCGTGCTGGCGGCGGCGGCGCTTGGCTGGGGCTTGTGGACCTCGCGCCATTTGCCGTTCGTGCCGGACATTGGCGCCGTGCTCGCGCATCGCGGCGTGGGCGATTACACGCTGTCGATGTCGCACCTGTTCGACCTGACCGGAGCTTCGTTTGCAGCGCTGCGGCTGCCGGCGGCGCTGGCGGCGATTGTGTTACTGATCGGGCCGGCCGCGGGCTGGCTGCTACGGCTGAAGGGCCGGCACATGGCGTCAACGGTGAGCGTGGCGCTGACGATGGCGGTGTTTTTCATCGCCGCGCATATCGCGTTTGCGCGTTTCGAGCCGATGCTGAGCTCGAAGCAACTGGCCGATACGATCATGCAGAAGGGTACGCCCAGCGATACGTTCATTATTTACGGCGAGGAGTCTTCGGGGTCGAGCGTGATTTTCTACACGCACAATTACTTTCACTGGCGGCCGGCGCTGCTGGTGCTGCCGCGCTGCGGGCAGCACGGCGAGGGAGCGCAGTTGCTGTGGGGCTCGTGTTACCCCGATGCTCCGAACATCTTTCTCACCGACGCGCAGTTGTCTGCGATATGGGGCACAGGCGAACGCAAGTGGATCTTCGCGGAAGATCCGGACCGCGACCAGGTGGAAGCGGTGCTGGCCGGGCGGTTGTACCCGGTGCAGACGATTGCCGATAAAACCCTGTGGACGGACAGGCCGCTGAAATAAGGCAGGGGTCAGGTTTCAGGAGTCAGAGGTCAGAGGTCGTCTGCAACCGCGGCACGAACGGGCGCGGGATCGCGCCGCAAATAGACCCATAGATAGAAGATGCCGGTGGCGAGCAACACGAGCGGCGCGGGAATCGTGCCATACGTCGCAATTGGGCCTGAATAATGGGTGAGCTGAAAGGCCACGATCCAGAAGACGTCGCCTGTGAGGACGATGGCTGCGAGAGTGATCCCCAGCGCATAGCTGCCCAGGCGGGATCGCTCCGCAAAGAGCAAGGCGCAAGCCGGAATGGCGAGCAACAGGAGCCGGGCGTCGTAGGTACGGTGATAAAAAGGCAGCATGGTGAGGGCCGATATGGCCGCGAGAGCTAACCATGCATGCCGGGGCGAAAAGCCTGAGCGCAACGTTTTGACACACCATATGACGAGCAGCGATCCGCAGATGAGGTAGGCTGCGGGATTGTAAAAGTGCGCGTCGTCGCGAATAAGGCTGAGAATTGCCTGCAGGCTGATGATCATGCCGATACCACGGCCGCCCTGCGTGGTTGGCCCGGGGTTGTTGAGGCCGCCACTTGAAAGACCATCTGCCAAATTGGCTTGCAGCTCCGGCGCCCAATGCGGCGCGGAGTGCGAGACCCATAAGACTGCCGGCAGAACAATTGCGGCGGTGAGGACGAGGGTTTGCAGGGCGCGCTTGCGGTGCACGCCGCCGGCAAGGAGAAAGTAGAGCCAGATGGGCCCTGCGTCGTGAGGCTTCATGGCAAGGGCAATGGCCAGGCAGACAATGCCGGCGGGGACGAAGCGCTGTTGAAGAAAGCAGCAGACGGCGATGACGGTAAGGCTGACTACGAGTCCGGCGGTGTTACCGGCGGAGAGGAGCAAGCCACTGTTGACTAGCAGAAGAAAAATCAGGCCGCCGTACATTCTGGGTGCTGACTCGGCGCCCACCTTCCATACGCAATAACAGGCGATGATGAAACCCGCGGCGATGAGGGTCATCCAAATCGGAACCGCGAGCTTCCAGGGCAAAGCCGCGAGGGGCACGATGAGGAACAGCGTGGTAGGCAGGTTGGGGGCGATAAAGACGATCATGCGCAGCGTGTGCGATACGAGGCTGGAGTCTGCGGGAAGGCTGCCTGTGTCGGCCTGGTAGAAGGCCATGAGCTCGCCGGGGCGGTAGGGATCGTGATGGTGCGCGACGCAGCGCGAGCTGGTGTAGATCTGGAGAAAATCGGTCATTCGCAGAGGGTTGAAGTGTTCCATCAAGGCGCCGATGGCGACAAAGAAAATGCTGCCGAGGAGCAGCAGTTGCAGGCCGTCGAGCCGGGCTTTGGTCACTTTCAGCGTCTCCTGAAGTCGCGATCGAACACGAAGATCAACACAATCATTTCATAAAACTGCTCCGGAGCCGGCCTGCAATGGAGGCTCGATCTGCCGGCGCTCGCTGCCCTCGCAATCTTCCGGCAGCGCGCTCTGCTTCAAATACACAATCAGATAGAAGATGGCCACAGCCAGCAGGACGAGCGGCGCGGGAATCATTCCCAACAACGCGGAATTGT
>JAJYBT010000657.1 GCA_021778875.1 Acidobacteriota bacterium
GAGCAGCGAGCAGGCCGCCAGTTCGTCCCACATGTAGTAGCGGTCCTGGCTCCACGCGGCAATGTAGCGCGCGGCGGGCGATTGAGACTTTGCAATCTCGTCCACCATCTGCTGCGTGAACATCGCCTTGATGGACACATCCACCGTCGTCACATCGATGCGCGGCCAATCCGCGCGCAGCACGATTTGCGCGGCCTCCGGGTCAAACCAGAAGTTGAACTCGTGGCGCGGGCTTGCAGTAAACTCCGGGTCGTCGGTCTGCGGATCGAGGCTGCCGCCCATCAACACAATCCCCCGGGTCAGCGCCGCAAACTCCGGGTCAATCGAAATAGCCAGCGCGATATTGGTCAGCGGTCCGCCGGCAAAAATCGTCACCTGGTGCGGATGCGCGCGCACCTGCCGGAGGAGGAAATGCACGGCGTCTTCATCGATGGGCTTGAGGTGCGGCAGTCCCTCCGGCATCGGCGGAATCGTGTAGGGCCCGCGCGGCTGCGTCGTGCGCGCGGCTCCGGCGCCCTGCGCATCCATCTCGCCCCACGCGCCAAGCCACCCTACCTTGCCATCCAGCGCCTCGCGCAGTTGCGTCTCCCGCCGCGTGCGGATGAGCGGAAACACGGCGCCTTTGGCCACGGGCACGTTGGCGTGGCCCGTCAGCTCCAGCATGCGCAGCGTGTGCATGGTCTCCTCATCGCGCCAGGCGTTGCCGGTCACCATCGTGATGCCCAGCACCTCGACCTGCGGCGACTGAAGCAGCGCCAGCATCGCCATCTGGTTCGACCCGCCCGGACCGGAGCCATCCTGATCCATGAGCACCATGCGCTTCTGCGCATGGCAGAGCGGCCCGGCAAGCGCCAGCACAAGCAATAGAAAATGGATTCTCATTGTTGGGTATTGTTCCACACCCATGGCGCAATTCCCGGCAGGACTAACGGCGGCCAAAGCCTCGCGGCTTAATCACCGGCGCGGCTACCGGCAGGTGCGTCTTGCCCTCGGGAAAGACCGCCAGAAAGCGGCCCGGCCCTTCGCCGGAGCTGGCCGTCTCAACGCCGGGAATGCTGCGGAAGGCCAGGTGCAGCAGGCGACGCTCGCGGCTGTTCATCGGCGGAAAGGCATACGGCGTGCCTGTCTTGATCACTTTTTCCGCGGCCACCTCGGCGGCCATGCGCAGCTCCTGCGCGCGCAGCGCCTTGAAGTTTCCAGCGTCGAAGCTGATCAGGTCCTGCTCGCGTTGATCCAGGTGAAGCATCTGCGCGGCAATGGTCTCCAGGGCCCGCAGCAGTTCCCCATTGTGCTGGGTCACCAGCGGCACATCGGGGCCGCCCAGCTCAACGTAAATCTGGCGAGCCTCAAGGCCCGCCGGGTCCTGCGCTCCCGCGCCAGCGGTGATGCGGTATTTTAGACGCATGCCGCCCAGCTTGTTCAGGGTGGCAAGAAATCCGGCAATCTTCTGTGCTGCTTCCTTGAGGTCGGCTATCGGCATAACAAACCAGTATCGCAGAGCCAGACGGGGCGGAGCGGAAAATTGAAAGAAACCGGCAATCCTTCTGTGCGGGTGGCGGAGCCGAATTCGCTCCGCATCGCAGGGCTCAGGTGAAATTAAGGTTCCCATCGTATGCTGGGTGTGACTATGAGGCGATACACTCCGCCGGAAAAGAGACGGCAGTCCCTGCGATTTCTTTCAGGCGCAACCGTTTTTCTCATCATGGCGGCTGCCGCTGCTGGCGCGCAGACGCCACCATCCCCTGCGCCACTGGATGCATCGGCCTCCAATGCGCCCGTCACCATTTCCCTCGACGAGGCTATCCGGAGAGCGCAAACCAGCGAGCCGGGCTACGCAGCCGCGTCGGCGGCCAGCGGTTCTGCTGCGCTTGACCGCTCCATCGCCCGCGCGGGCCTGTTGCCCAGCGTCGTCTACCACAATCAGGCGCTCTACACGCAGCCCAATCACCTGCAGAATCTGGCCTCGCCAGCCGCGGTTACGCAGGTACCATTTCGGTTTATCGCCAGTAACGCGGTGCGCGAATACTCCAGCCAGGCCGTGGTCAACGAAACCGTGGGATTGAACTCCGTTGCCACCGTGCGGCGTGCCGACGCCGCCTCTGCCCTTGCCTCGGCGGAGCTGGAAATCGCGCGCCGCGGTCTCCTGGCCGCCGTCGTTGGCCTCTATTACACTCTTGCCGCAGCCGACGACAAGTCGGCCGTCGCAGAGCGCGCCCGCGCCGAGGCGGATGACTTTGTAAGGCTGACCACCGCGCGCGAGCAGGCCCGTGAAGCAGCTCACGCCGACGTGGTCAAGGCGCAGCTCCAGCAGCAGCAGCGCGACCGCGACCTTTCCGATGCAAGGCTTGCCGCTGAAAGAGCGCGGCTGGAACTGGCTGTGCTGCTCTTCGCCGATCCCCACACACCGTATTCCATCGCAGCATCGCAACAGATTGACCCACTGCCCGCGCGCGATGAAGTGAACCAGGCCGCAGCCAGAAACAATCCCGAGTTGAAGGGTGCGATGGCCGCACTGAATGTAAGCAATGCCGATGTGCTGGCGGCACGTGCCGCCTATCTGCCCGATCTGGGGCTGAATGTGACCTACGGCATTGATGCTCCACAGTTCGCTACAACGGCGCCAGATCATTTGCGCAATCTCGGCTACTCGGCAAGCGTGACCCTGGACATTCCCGTGTGGGACTGGCTTGCGACGCAACACAAGGTGAAGCAAAGCGAGATTCGCCGCAATGCCGTGCGCGTGGCCCTGACCGCCACGCAGCGCCAGCTTATCGCAAGGCTTGACGAGGCCTATGCCGAAGCTGCGGCGGCGCGCGATCAGCTCGCGTCGCTCGATACAAGCGCAACCATGGCGGCAGAGAGCCTGCGGCTCACCCGCCTGCGCTACAGCAGCGGAGAAGCCACCGTGCTGGAGGTTGTGGACGCGCAAACAACTTTGATGACCGCCGAAGACGCGCGCGCCGATGGACGCGTTCGCTACAAGGTGGCGCTGGCCGATCTGCAAACTTTGACCGGAACGATGTGAACCGATGACGAGCCTGATGATGAGCCTGATGATGAGTCGAACCATACACCGGGAACGCGCCCAGCCCCACATGCGCAGAAAAACGCCCATGCTGCTTGCATGCGCCGTCGCTCTCCCCGTCCTGCTGTT
>JAJYBT010000658.1 GCA_021778875.1 Acidobacteriota bacterium
GACGCTGGATGCCTAGCCGGATACGGAGCCGGACACGGAGCCGGGCACGACGCTGCGGTAGTCGCGGTGCGAGAGCTGCGCGCCGGCGGACCAGCGGAAGCGGTCGCTGGAGAAGGAGTCCAGCTGGAAACCGAAGACAGCAGTGCGGAGGTTGAGGCTGGCGAGCGTGGTGGCCGGTCCGGTGAAAGAGGTGACGAGCGCCCAGTTTTCATTGCGCAGGTCGGCGGTGAGGGCGTAGCGGTAGCGGGCGCTGCGATGGAAGGGCGCGGAGTACTGCGCAAAGGCGCGACGCTTCTGCGGGTCCCAGCGGAAGAGGGATGTGATGTTGATGGCCTGCCGGTGGAGGTTGTCGTACTCCGGCGTGACGCCCTGGAACGGGATTCCTCGCAGAACGAGAAAGACGGACTCGAGGCGGGTGTCGCCGAAGCCGTTGCGCTCGCGGTTGCGGAAGACGACATCGAAGTCGCCGTCGGGGCGGGCGCGGAGGTCGAGCTGATGCTGCGGAAAGATGCCCAGGCCGTCGATGCGCGTGGCAGTGGCATGCCACTGCGGCTCGAACAGAGTGCTGGCGGGCGCGAAGGCGAAGGCGCGATCGAGCAGAGCGGGAGAGACGCGGGGCACGGGATCGGGGCGCACGTCGGCGATGCGCGGCTTGCCGATGCGGTTCCAGTACTTGAGTGCGGCGGGGATGTTGCCCTGGAGGAAGTAGACGGTGGCGAGGAAGTCGTTGGCGTAGGCGTCCTGGGGCGCGAGGCGGAGGGCGCGGCGCAGGTGATGAGCGGCGCGCACGTACTGCTTTTGGCGGAAGGCGATGCCGGCAAGCTCGACGGGAAAGCGGGGGTCGGAGGGCGCGAGGCGCTGGCCGGCGAGGAGCGCGAGCTGCGCCTGCGGCCAGCGCTCAAGATGTGCGAGGGCGGCGCCGTAGTAGTAGTCCATGGACGCGGTGCGAGGCTGCAGCGGAGCGAGAAGGAGAACGATCTGGTCCCAGCGCTGCGCGTCGGCCAGGGCCTGGAGCTGCTGCTCCGTGGGCAGCTGGGGCGGCGGCGCGGTTTGCGCGTGGAGGCGGAGGCAGGCGAAGACAAGCAGCGCGAGCAGGCACAGGGGCAGCCGCGGCAACAGCCGCGAGCGGCGCGCTAGTGCGGCGTGCTCGGCTGGGGAACGGCGAGCAGTGTCCAGTAGCCGGTAACTTTCCATTCCTGCTCGAAGGTGGCTCGGTCCTCTTTGAGGAGTTTGCGCTGGGCAGGATCGTTGAGCAGCACGAGTTGCTGCCGCGGATCGATGCCGGTTACGACGACGTAGTGGAGCGCGTTGTCGGCGTAGGGCCTGAGGCCCACGATGAGCGGGCGGCCCCTGGCGAGATGCTGCTCGAGGTCAGCCCACTGGCCGGGGAACGCGAAGGTGCGATACCCGTGCTGCTGGAAGTATCGCACCATGTCGGTGTTGTAGATGCCGTGCGCGGCGCTGGAGTAGAGGGCGCGGAGGATTCTTTCGGCATCGGCGCTGGAGCTTGCGGGCTGGCCGAGTTGCCGCTGCCAGTACTGCATAACCATGGCAATG
Organism: Acidobacteriota bacterium; assembly: GCA_021778875.1. The sequence goes on from JAJYBT010000658.1 coordinate 1,558, forward strand.
CTGGCAGCACCGCATCCCTCTTTACTTTGGCGGACGAACGGGACATCGAGCCACGCGCCCGCGGAGTCCGCGGCAAACGCGGCTCCGCACAGCACCAGCGCAAGAGCCGTGGTGCGAACAACAGCGCGCAGCATGCAGGCCGCCCTTAGTGGACAGCGACGATGATGAGAATGAGCGCAGCGACCGCGATGAGGATCAGCAGCAGGTCGTGGTCATTGATGTAGCCCGCGGCAAAGTTCATCTGCGCGTGCGAGGTGCGGGTTGCCAGCTGGGCGAGCTCGTCATCGCTGAGGCCGGCGACAGCCTTCTTTACCTGCTCGGGGTTCATGTGCGCAGACTGGAGCGCCTGCTGCGCCTGGGCCGAGGAGAAGGCCCGGTTGAGGGTGTCGATGTTCTGCTGCCGCTGCTGTGAGGCATCGACGGTGGCCTTCTGCAGATCAGAAGGGCTGACGAGGTGGTCGGCTGTCTGCGCAACCATGCTCTGGGGAATGGCAAAGACCGCGACAAGAGCCGCGGCGGTGAGGGCTCGAACAAACTGCTTTACTTCAGAGTGCATTCTCTGCAGCCTCCGGGGGGAATTGGAGCAAGCTCAGGGCGATTATACGCGGTCGGACTTTGCAGCCCAAAATAGCAGGCGGCAGGCGAGGATCGGGATGCGGAAGGCGCGGCGCGACGCAATGGGGCTGGGTGGGATAAGTGGAAGTTATCGGCATGCCATGCGAGCTGTCTCGATTTGAGTCATTTTCAGTAACTCATTGAAAGGTTACAGTTGTCCGACTGAAATCAACTATTTAGGGATTGTTGCTGCGCGCGATCCAAGGCATTCTCAGTCTTGTAACTGGACCAACTTACCCATAACTTCCGCACCCCTGCGCGGACACAGGATTGGTGTGCCTGAGGCCCGCGAAGGATGCCGCCAGCCGGTGCGGAAAGAGATACGAAAAAGAGGAGCGTACGTGTTGAACAATTGCATGCGTGATTTTGTTGCCAAGGTAAGAGCCGCAGTACTTGCCGAGCATGGACAGGACCTGGTGGAGTATGCGCTGGTGCTTGCCCTTGCCGCCATTGGAGCCACGTTGGGGTTGGCCACCGCGGCCAAGGGGATAGACAGCGCGTTTGCGCAGATTGCCAAGTCACTGGGTACATCGAGCACGGGGGCGGCGACCGCGACGGCCACGGCGGGAAGTGCGTCGGGCAGCACGTCTGCAAGCACTGCGGGCAGCACGAGTGGCGGCTCGGGGAGCAGTGCCGGGGACTCCGGCAACGCGGGCGGCGCCGGCAACGGGCAGGCCTACGGTCGCAACCGGAACAACTGAGGCCGGGCGGGCGCCACCGCGCCGGGGCGAGCAGGACGCAGGCATGCGGTGAGCGGGCGGGCGGGTGAATCGAGCGGCGGCCTTATGCTGGATACATACCATTGAGCCGCTCGTGAGTGACTTTGCCCAAAGCGTGAAGCAGCAGGCCGACATCGTAAAGATCGTCGAGGGGTACATTCGCCTGCGCAAGGCCGGAGCGCAGAACTACTCCGGGCTGTGCCCGTTCCACAAGGAGAAGTCACCGTCGTTCAGCGTGCATGCGGTGCGGCAGTTCTACCACT
>JAJYBT010000659.1 GCA_021778875.1 Acidobacteriota bacterium
GAAGTCACAGGAAATACGAAACGCCCTGGCGGGAGACACTTTCCCCCTAACCGCCGGATGAGCAGTAGCCCTGATTGTACTCCGAAGACGATAAAACTCCTACGACTCAACGGGGGATGAAACGAGCGGTTCGGCGGTGAGGGTGAGTCCCGGTTCGGGCTCGACTTCGACCCCCTGCATCCAGACGATGCGACCGCCAACCTCGACGACTGGCCAGAGGGTGCGGCTGGAACCTGTAACGTGCAGACGCTCAAGGACTTCCTTGACCTTGCGAGGGCCTGAGGAGTAGCGCAGGCGGACGCGGTCGCCGGGCTTCCAGGAGCGCAGCAGAGCGGTTGCCCCGGAGGTGGCTGAAGTCGGAGCCAGAGCCGGGGCGGAGAGCGCGATTTCGATGTGCAGGCCGAAGGCGGGGGCCTGCACCCGGCCGGGGATGGGGATGACGTACTGCGGGGCGGGCTGGCCCGGAGCGGTGGGCGAAGCCGTTGGGGCAAGGGTAAGGCGCAGCTCGCGGTGGGTACGCTCGGCGCGCAGGCCCTGGGCCAGCTCGCGCTTTTGCCCGGCGCGGCCGGTGAGGGCGAGGGCGCGCAGGGCCTGGGTAGAGTCGAAGTCGGGGTTGGCGCCGAGCCGGCCGGCGGCGTGGCGCAGCAGTCGGCGCTGGAGCGCGGGGGCAAGGGCGGCGAAGCGGGTGACGTCGATGGCCAGTCCCTCGCCGGCAGCGCGTCCACCGCCGCGCACGGGGCGGCCGGGCAGGATGAGCTGCGGGGCAAGGCGGGCGATCTCGGCCTGCCACCAGTCGTCCTCGTCGCGGGCCAACTCGGCCATGTGGGCCAGCAGCTCGCGCAGGCGAGGGTTCCAGGTTTCGAGCTGCGGCAGAAGCTGGTGGCGGATGCGGTTGCGGGTGTAGGTGAGATGGCGGTTGCTGGAGTCCTCCTGCCAGGGCTGGCCGAGAGCGAGGAGGTAAGCCTCTACCTGGGCGCGGGTGGTGGCAAGGAAGGGACGGAGGATGCGTCCTTCGGGGTACTGGAGGACGGGATGAATGCCGGAGAGGCCCTCGGTCCAGGCGCCGCGCAGCAGCTTGGCGAGGACGGTTTCAGCCTGGTCGTCGAGGGTGTGGGCGGTGGCGATGGCATCCACTTCACCGGAGGCCATGAGGCGCCGGAACCATGCATAGCGCAGGCGGCGGGCGGCCTCCTCGGTGGTCTCGGCGGGCTTGCAGGAGGCGGGGTCGGGGCGGGCCTCCGCAGCGACATCGACGTGGGCTTGGTGGAAGGGAACGCCGAGACTGCCGGCGAGTTCGCGGGCAAAGTCTAGGTCGGCGTCGGCTTCCTCTCCGCGCAGGCCGTGGTGCAGGTGGGCGGCGTGGAGGACGAGGCCGAGTTCTCTGCCGCGCTCGGCAAGGGCGCGGAGCAGGGCGACGGAGTCGGCTCCGCCGGAGAGGCCGACGGCAAGGCGCAGGCCGGGGGTGAGCAGCGCGGTATCGAGGGGCAGCGGCGGTGGCAAGGGAGCGTGCACCAGAGGATGATAGCGCCAGCAGCCGGGGGAAAACCGGCGGTTCGCCACGCACAGGGCACCCGCGTTGTATACTCCACGAGTTATGCAAGTGTTTGCGATTCTTCCCGCTGCGGGGCTGGGAACCCGGATGGCCGGCCCGCAACCGAAACAGTTTGTGGCCCTTGGCGGCATTCCGATCCTGATCCACTCGCTGCGCGCGTTTGCTGCCGTGCCGCGCATTACCGCGATCTATGTGGCCGTGCGCAGGACAGAGGTGGAGCGCGTGCAGGGCCAGGTGACCGAGCACGGCTTTGCCGGGCGCGTGCACGTGGTGGAGGGCGGCGACAGCCGGCAGGAGTCCGTGGCCAATGCGCTGGCCGCGGTGCCCGCCGCGCCGGACGATATTGTGCTGGTGCACGACGCGGTGCGTCCGCTGATTGATACGGCGACGATTGAGCGCACGATTGATGCGGTGGCGGAACACGGCGCGGCGATTGTGGGACTTCCGGCGGTGGACACCATCAAGCAGGTGGAGCGCACGGCCCATGGAGCGCTGATTACATCCACGATTCCACGGGAGTTTGTGGTGCTGGCGCAGACGCCGCAGGGCTTTCGCTACGGGCTGCTGCAGGAGGCCTTTGCGGAGGCGATCAAGGACGGCTTTGTGGGCACGGACGAAGCGTCTGTGGTGGAGCGCTCGGGCGCGCCGGTGGCGGTGGTGCCGGGCTCTCAGGTTAATCTGAAGATTACGCAGCCGGGGGATATGGAACTGGCTGAGTTCTACCTGAGGCAGCGCAGCCGCTGAGAGCGGAAACCCCGGAGCGATAGCGGTTTGCCGGGTGTGAAGACCGGAACCGCGGGCCCCCGGCAAAGATGCCCAACCACTGTTGAAGCTGGCAAAGAACAGGCACGGAGAACATGGATACACGGATTGGATTTGGCTGGGACTCGCACGCATTCAAGCCAGGTGTACCGCTGCGGATTGGCGGCATGACGCTGGAGCATCCTGAGGGCCTGGCGGGCCACTCCGACGGCGACGTGCTGCTGCACGCGATTACGGACGCGCTGCTGGGCGCGGTGGCGGCGGGCGATATCGGCAGCTTTTTTCCGCCGGGAGATCCGCGCTGGAAGAATGCCGACTCGGCGATCTTTCTGAATCTGGCGATGGAAGAGCTGCAGCACGCCGGTTATCGCATCGTGAATATTGATACAACACTGGTGCTGGCCGCACCGAAGATTGCGCCGATTGCCGGCGAGATGCGGGCCCGGGTGGCCGACCTGCTGTGCGTGGGCATCGACCAGGTGAGCATCAAGGCCAAGACGCCGGAAGGCCTGGGACTGGACCACGTGGCGCAATGCCACGCAGTGGCGCTGGTGGAGCGTGCGGCCGACCCCGAGGAACTGAAAAGCATGAGCGCGGTGATTGAAAGCCAGCGTCAGTTGGAAGACGTGGTGGACGACTTGCTGTCTTCGGTGCACGGCATTCCGAAACGCCGGACGGTCTCTCCTGCGTATGACACGGAAGACATCACGTAGGGGTTAATTAACGAGTAATTAAATCACACAAAAGTTGCAGTTTAGCGCTATTGCGGGTATGCTCTGTGGATATTCAGGGCTTCTGTTTTTCATCCCCGACGACGAGAGGCCTAACCTGCAATGCTC
>JAJYBT010000660.1 GCA_021778875.1 Acidobacteriota bacterium
CCGGTACGGCAGGTTGTTGCTGTTGCTGGGCCAATGCCGCCGTATCAAGAACCGAACCCGAACCTAAAAGCGCCGCCAGCGCCAATGCCGTCAAACCTAGCTTCACAGGTATATCTTCCTCCAGAATGCCCTGCCCGGCCAGTAAACGGCCTGCGGAACCTGACCGCCCAGGCCGGAATCCGGCCAAAATGGGCTGCACTCGTCAGACTATCAGACGCGCCAGCCCAACGCAGGTTGCCTGCCGGCAGGGAAAGAGTTCGCGTATGCTCTCTTCGTGGGCTCCGTTCCGTCTAAATTGACCAGAATGCGCTTTCTGTCGATTGCCGCCGCTTTGCTGCTGGCCGCCCCGCTTGTGTCTCCGGCCGCATGGGCTCAGCTTGCGCCCTCGCCGGACGCCCCTCCTGTGAGCACGGCGCCTCCCCCTGCGCCCGAAGACCAGTCCGTGGCGACCTTCAAGCTCCAGGTCAACCTGGTGGACTTGTTTTTTACCGTCAAGGACAAGAACGGCAACCTGGTTCCGCACCTGACCGAAGGCGACTGCTCGGTGACGGAAGACAAGGCACCGCAAACGCTCAAGCACTTCATGGCAGAGACGAACCAGCCGCTCACGCTCGGCATCCTGCTGGACACCTCGGGCAGCCAGTACGATGTGCTGCCGCTGGAGCAGCAGGCAGGCAGCGAGTTTCTCGACCGGGTGCTCAAGGCGAAGGATCAGGCGTTTCTGCTGTCGTTTGACGTGAATGTGGACCTGCTGCAGGACTTCACAAACAGCGCCCACCTGCTGACGCGCGCCATGAGCAAGGCCCAGATCAATACCGCCGGCGGCAATGGCGCGGCAGGCATTCCCGGTGCGGGCGGGGGCACGGTGCCCACCTATGGAACGCCCAAGGGAACGCTGCTCTATGACGCCGTTTATCTCGCCGCCAACCAGAAGCTGAACCAGGAGACCGGCCGCAAGGCCATGATCATCCTGACCGACGGCGACGACCAGGGCAGCAATACCAAGATCAACGATGCGATTGCGGCCGCGCAGCGCTCGAACGCCATCATCTATGTGATTCTGATTGCCGATACGGGCTTCTATGGCAACTTCGGGATGGGCTACAGCGGCTACTCCGCCGCGAAGAAGATGGCCGACGAGACCGGCGGACGCCTCATCAACGTGGGCAACAACGGCAAAAAGCTTCAGGCTGCCTTTCAGCAGATCGAGGAGGAGTTGCGCACCCAGTACGTGGCCAGCTACACGCCGACCAACGCCAAGCTGGATGGCACTTTCCGGCATGTGGCCGTCTCCTGCGGCAACGGGATGAAGGTCCAGGTACGCAAGGGTTACTTTGCGCCCTCGCCGGGAAACTGAGAATCGGGATACAATCCGAAGCGCGAGACTCCAACCCCGCGGGGAAACAAGAAATGCCGCAGGCTGGGGCTCCTGAGTAGATACGACCCTTGACGCTCGACCGGGCAGACGGGTCTTTGTTACGGGACTGAATCGAGTAGTTGCCTTGCAGTGAACGAATGCGGCAACCCGCTTCCTGGAATGCCGCAACGGCAGATTAGGGGAGAGGTTCTCGATGAAAACGCAGATCTTCAATCAGAAACATTCATGGCTTGCAGGAGCGGCCGTGCTGGCTCTTGCCATTGGACTGGCTTCCGGATGCAAGACGCAGCAGCCGGCGGAACAGCCCGCCGCTCGCACTGACCAGCAGATCGCCAACGATGTGCAGGCGAAGATTCAGGGCGAATCGGCCCTGACGGGGCAGAGCATTCAGATCAGCGTTACGGGCGGCGTGGCCACGCTGAGCGGAGCGGTCAACGACGACGCATCGCGCGCCCTGGCAGGCAATGACACCGGCACGGTTGACGGCGTGAAGACCGTGGTGAATAACCTGACGGTGCAGCCGCAACAGACGCAGGCGCGGGGCGCGGCGCCGCCCTCGACACAAAGCAGGAGCAGCGCGCGACCCAGATACACGCCACCGCAGCAGGCGTCTGCAGGATCTGCGCCGGTGCAGGCCGCGCCGCCGCTCCAGGCCGCGCCCATGCCTGCCGCACCGCAAGGACCTGTGGCCAAGGAAATCACGATTGCAGCGGGCACGGTGGTGCCGGTTCGCATGACAGATGCGCTGGACACCAAGACCGCGCAGCCGAATGACGTGTTTCACGGCACGCTGGCCAACGATGTGATGGCCGCCGGCGTGGTCGCGCTCCCGCGAGGAACGCCGATTCTGGGCCGCGTGGTGGACGCCAAGGGAGCCGCGCACTTCAAGGGCAACTCGCTGCTCACGATCGAGCTGACGCAACTGACCGCGTACGGGCAGAAGATCAGCCTGGTCACCGACGCCTATAGCAAAGAAGGCACAGGACGCGGCAAGAACACGGCGGAGAAGGCCGGCGGAGGCGCTGTGGTTGGCGCCATCATCGGCGCGCTGGCCGGCGGCGGCAAGGGGGCTGCCATCGGCGCGGCAGCAGGCGGAGGAGCGGGCGCGGGCATCAATGCCATTACAAAAGGCGAGGAAATCCAGATCCCCGCCGAGACGCTGCTCAACTTCAAGCTGCAATCGCCCATTACGGTCACCGTCACCATTGACCCCTCTGGCAAGGCGGTCAATGTGCCGAATCCCGAGCCGCAACTGCAGCATCGGTAGGCCGCGCGAGGGCGCGACAACCCCGAAGTCCGCACCCTGGCCGTGTCACGCTGAACCCCACATCAGGCAGCCCCCGCGCTGCCTGATGTGCGCACATTCCATCGCAAGGTAATTGAGAAGAGCGCGGCCACTTCATGCCGCTCAGGCTTGCTGAGCCGGCCGCGCGGGCTCGTTCGGGCGCCAGGGTGTCCTATTTTCAGACAGGCAATTACCTAAGTTTGTCCACGCCGTAATCTGGCGCGCAGTGCCGATTATCACTACTATCGGCAGAGGCTTGAAAAGCTTGAGGCCGCGCCAGAAAATTCTTCGGCTTCAAATTCTTCGCCTGAGGTGCCCGCCATGTTTTCCAATCGCGCTGAGCTGGATCGATTTGAGATCAGTCCCCGGTTTCGCCGCTCCATCGAGGAGCGCTCGTCAAAGGGAACAACGCTGTGCTCCCGCGTGCGTCCCGCGCGTGCATAGTGAAAGATGCCGACAACGGTCGGGTTGCGCCGTTCCAGCACG
>JAJYBT010000661.1 GCA_021778875.1 Acidobacteriota bacterium
GCAGCGCGAGCGGCGTTACCGCGCCGTCTTCATCGACTACGGGTATTGCTTCCACGCCGGAGAATGGACATTTGCGGATATTCCGCTGCGTGGTGTTTACTACCGCAACGATGTATACCGCGGGATCACAGGCTGGGAATCATTCGAGCCCTGGCTGACGCGGATGGAGACCATGCCCGCAGAAACGGTGTGGGCCGCGGCCAACGAGGTTCCGCCGGAGTGGTATGGCGGCGACCTGGCTGACATGGAGGCGCTGGTGGATAAGCTGCTGGCGCGCCGCAGCCGGATACGTGAACTGATTGAAACCTTCGGGAAATCGGATCGAAGGCCATTTCCCAATTGGGACGGCATGAACAGGGAAATTGCAGAACCGTTTGAAGGATTGGCGCGGGAAAGCTAGCATCGTTGGAAGAGTGACGCAGGAGGCGGCAGCGCCTGAAATGAAGAGCGAGAACGAGCGGCGGCCATGCGAGTTTCAACTGCTGCGGTATGTGCCGGACGCAGTGCGGAATGAGTATGTACACATCGGCGTGATTCTGCGCGAGCAGGGCAGCCACGCGCCGGCTGAGGTGCGCTTTACGCGCGACTGGCGTCGCGTGCGCAGCCTTGACCCCGACGCCGATACCGCGCTGCTGGAAGGCATCGAGAGCGAACTGCGCAGACGCCTGATGGACGATGCCGATGGCAGGCTGATGCGCCTGCTCGATGAGTCGCTCTCGCTCAACGTGCAGATGACCGCGCCCAAAGCGTATCTGGCCGAAAGCCTGCCCGCTGGAATGGAAGAGCTGATGCGGCTCTATGTCGATCCGCCGGCGCGCGAGCGTACACAGCGCCTCAGCGGCAGGGCGGGCATTCAGGCGAAGATGCGCGCGGAGTTTGAGCGCGCAGGCGTGTGGGATCTGCTGCGCAAGCGCATTGCCGCCGCGGACTACACGCGACCCGGCGACCCGCTGCGCATCGACATCGGCTACCGGCCTGACCAGGGTCCCCGGCAGCGGGTCCATGCTGCCGGGGTGGAGAACGGCATCATCCGCATGTTTCACGCGGTCAGCCTGGAGCCTGGCGTGGAGATGGCCAAGGTGCTGGCCTTTTCCGCTGCCAGCTTGCGCGCCGGCGTGCAACGCGTGGAGAAGGCCGCGCTGGAGCTGACCGCAATTGTTGAACCCGCCGCAAAGCTGGGCGCAACCGACGCCGAGCCGGAGCGGCTGGCGATGTACCGCTTTGGCGTGGAGACGATGGAGGAGCATCAGATTCGCGTGCTGACGACCACGGACCTGCCTCGCGTGGCAGAGACGGCGCGGCGCGAACTGCGCGTGTGAGAACAGGGGTCAAGTTCCCGGGGCCTGGGATCAGAATCCGTTCATAAGGGCTATGGCCCAGGCGCATCGCCGGTGGCATCCATCCGGCTTTCGCCACATGTCAAGTCCCGCAGCCGTAAATCGGATCGAATAAGTCAGGTTTAAGTGGTTGGCTGCTTACAACTTACCGAGTTGAAAAATTCTTCGGTTTCCGTTGCATAGTATTTATCGTGTCTCAAGTAAGATTGATTTTGTTGAGCAAAGGTGACAAGTTACAAGGCGTCCAATCGATCGGACGTTGCTAGCTGACTCCTGAAATCTGTGACGGCATGGCTCCCACACCGGGCCATGCCGTTTTGTTTTTGGCGATGACAAAGAAGGAAGGTGCGCGTGAAGGTGGCAGAACAGTTGCGTGAGATATGGCGGCAGGCGACCGCATCGCCTGCGGACCGAAAGGCACACGTGCAGGCAGGCGCTGCCGATGCCGAGGCGGAGCGCAAAACGCTGGCGCTGCCTGCGGTTCTGAGTCCGATGCAGTTTCCAGGGCGGCACCTGCCCAAGCCGACGCCTGCAAACCTGCGCCGGTTTGCCGAGACGCCGGTGGTGCGCCGCGCCATCAACGTCATCAAGGACCGCATTGCGGCGATGGACTGGCAGGTGCGCGTGCGCCGCGGCCGTCAACCGGCAGACAGGGCTGAAGCGGTTCGCCGCCTGCAAGGCCTGAGGCGGACGCTGGAAGAGCCCAATGCCGTGGACAGCTTTCGCACCTTGATCGAGCAGGTGATTGAAGACGCGCTTACCGGCGGATTCGGCGCCATTGAGATGGAGCCGACCGGCGACGAGGAGCGGCCCGCGATGCTGTGGCCCGTGGATGGCGCGTCGATCCGCATCAACGCGAAGTGGGACGGCCAGCCGAGTTCGCCGCGTTACGCGCAGGCCATGCCGGGCCAGCTTGAATCCAGCGCCATCGAGCTGTGCGACAACCAGCTCATCTATGTGCGCATGAATCCGCGCAGCTTTACGCCGTTCGGACTGGGCCCGCTTGAAGTCGCATTCGAGACCGTGAATCAGTTTCTGAGCGCGCATCGCTTCGCGGGCAAGCTGGCGGCCAACTCCGTGGCGCAATATGCGCTGTGGCTCAACGAGGCAACGCCCGCGCAGCATGATCGCCTTATCCGCTGGTGGCAGGACGAGATTGAGGGCACGGGCCGCGTGCCGCTGCTTTCTACCGAGCAGAAGCCGGAGGTGCTGCGCTTTGCGCAGGGCACGGATGCGGACCTGCGGCTTGCCTGGCAGGAATTTCTGATTCGCATGGTGGCCAATGCGTTCGGACTGCCCCCGCTGCTGCTGGGGCTGGAGGGCGACGTCAATCGCTCCACTGCGGCGGAGCTGGCGGACGAAGCATTTCGAGGCGCGATTCTGCCGCTGGCGCAGTTGCTCGCCGGCCACATCACGCGCGACCTGTTTGCCAAGTGCATCGGGTGGCGCGAATTCGAGTTTGTCTTCAACGATCTGAACGCGAGAGACGAGGAGACAGAGCTGGCCGTGCAGGTGCAGTTGCTGCAGGCCGGTGTGTTAACGGTGAACGAGGTGCGGGCAATGCGCGGGCTGGGACCGCTGGGACCGAATGGAGCGGTGCAACTGGCAGGCGAAGCGGAAGCAAGGCAGGCAGGTTAGATTTTCTGAGCGCAACCCGGCTACGCCGCTGTTCGGGCGTGGCCGGGCAAGTGAAAGCAGATGGGCGGAGAGCGCATGCGATTGGAAGCAATGGCGGTACACATTCCCCACGTCGAAGGGCATCCGAACAGGGTGCCATTTGAAGGGGTATTGACGGTGGTCAACG
>JAJYBT010000662.1 GCA_021778875.1 Acidobacteriota bacterium
CCTCGCGACAAAGCAATGAAGCAGCCGCCAAGGCCGGAACGGCCTTGAGGCTCACCATTCGACGCACGCTTGAATCGCACAAGGAGATTTCAATGAAACGCACTTTGGGTATTCTTTCTCTCACGATTGTTCTGGCCATTGCGGCTTTCGGACAAGTTCCAACAGCGCAGGGACACCAGGCAGAGAAGCTCAACAAACAGCAACTGCTTTCCCTGATTGCCACGGCGAAAACGCCTGGCGAACACATGCGCCTTGCCCAGTATTACGAGGCGAAAGCGCAGGACTACCTTGCTCAGTCAAAGGAACACGCGCAAATGGCCGAGCAGTACAAGAAGAATCCACTCACCAGTTCCTCCAAGTGGGCGACTGGCACAGTTGGTCATTGCGAATATTTTGCGCAGACGTTCAAAGACGCTGCCGCGAAGATGCAGGAACTCGCACAGATGCACGAGCAAATGGCAAAGTCTGCTGAAGCGCACTGAATTGAAAGCCCTGCCAGAGGCAGCATCGACCTCTGGCAGGACTCAACCGGTCCGCCGTTGGATTCGCGTAGACTCTCTTCGAAACCTGGCATCCGGTATGCTGTGATTTGGAAACGACTTCGCAGCCAAACCCGTCCCCCAGTCCCTGGGCCGCCGCAGCGGTCGCGCTCTGCGGCGTGTGCGCCTTTCTCCAGGTTTATTGCACACAGCCGCTGCTGCCGATGCTGGCGCATCTCTTTCATGCGTCCAAAACGGGCGTGGGCATGACGGTTTCTGCCACGACGCTGGGCGTGGCTCTCTCCGCGCCCATCTTTGGCGCGCTCACGGAACGGCTGCCGCGCAAGCGGGTGATTGTTGCGTCGCTGATTGGCATCACTGTGCCCACGCTGCTGGCAGCTACGTCCACCTCGCTGATGCAACTGATTTTCTGGCGTTTTCTGCAGGGCATCACGGTGCCGGGTATTGTGGCCGTGGTCGTGACGTACATCGGCGAGGAATGGCCGCCGGAGCGCGTGGCTCTGATTATGAGCTTCTATGTGAGCGGAACGGCGCTGGGCGGCTTTCTGGGGAGGATCTCCGCGGGCATTCTGGCGGACCGGTTCAGCTGGCGGGTGAGCTTTCTGGCGCTGGGCGTTGCATCGCTTGCCGGAGCCGCGGCAGTAGCGGCGTGGCTGCCTCACGGACGCCGCCGCCCCGCCGCACAGCAAAAGGCAGGCGGAGCGTCGTCGTTCCTGCGCCAGGTGCAGGGACTGTTCCGCAGCCGCCGCCTGGTGGCCACGTTTGCCGTGGGATTCAACGTGCTGTTTTCGCTTGTGGGCGTGTTTACGTGGATTACTTTTCACCTGAGCGAGGCGCCGTTTCTTTTATCCGTGACCGCGCTCAGTTCGCTGTTTTTTGTTTACCTGGTCGGCCTTGTGGTGACCCCGGCAGCGGGATATCTGATTACCCGCGTGGGCCTGCGCGCGGGAATCGGCGGAGCCATCTGCTGCTCCATTGCGGGCGCGCTGCTTACGCTTGCGCCGTCACTGCCGGTGGTGATTCTGGGACTGGCGATGCTGTCGAGCGGCGTGTTTATTGCGCAGACGGCGACTCAGAGCCATCTGCGCGTGGTGTCGCCTGCGGAAGCGCGCGTGACGGCCGCGGGCATCTACCTGACCTGCTACTACCTGGGCGGCACGGCTGCAGGCGTGGTGCCGGGAGCCTTCTGGGCGCTGGGCAAGTGGCCCGCGTGCGTTGCCTTTATCGTGGCCATGCAACTGGTGGCGCTGACGGTTGCCCTCTTCGGCTGGCGCACGCCGCGCGGGACATCCGCGGTGCATCTTCCGGCGGCGTGAGACGAGGCGAGAATCCCTGAACCCCGGCGGCACGGTAAGGAATCTAAAATCAGGTATACCGGTTCAAAGACGCGCTGCCGGAAAAGCATGGCAGCCGAAGTGCGGATGCCAGGACTGCATCGACCCGCACATGCCTCACCAGAAAAAGACGCCCATAAGAAGAGATTGAAGGAGCAGTGTTTTGGCCGATACGCAATCCCTATCCCCAGCTGGAGCCAACGGTCAGGCGAAAACGGTGAACAACCCGAACGCCGACCCGCACGCCCACTGGAAGCCGCGGGTGAACCCCTGGCTGATTGCAGCAACAGTAGCGCTGGCGGCATTTATGGAGGTGCTGGACACCTCGATTGCCAACGTGGCCCTGCCGCATATTGCGGGGACGCTGGGAGCAAGCACCGACCAGGGTACCTGGGTGCTGACCAGCTACCTGGTGTCGAACGCCATTGTGCTGCCGCTGGGCGGCTGGGCATCCAGCCTGATGGGCCGGCGGAACTTCTTTGTTGTCTGCATTACGATCTTCACCATAGCCAGCCTTCTGTGCGGCATTGCTCCCTCGCTGCCGCTGCTGATCGTGTTCCGCGTGATTCAGGGAGCGGGTGGCGGCGGGATGCAGCCCATGGCGCAGGCCATCATGGCAGACTCCTTTGAGCCGCACAAGCGCGGACAGGCCTTTGCGCTGTATGGACTTGTCGCGGTGCTGGCGCCCTCCATCGGCCCCACGCTGGGCGGCTGGATCACGGATAACTTTTCCTGGCGCTGGATTTTCTTCATCAACATCCCTGTGGGCATACTGGCCTACATTCTTGTGAGCCGGCTGATTGAAGATCCACCGTGGATCAAGGCCGACCCCTCCAAGCTGCGCAACATGGACTACATGGGCCTGGCCTTCCTGACGCTCTCGATGGGCGGGCTGCAGATGATGCTCGACAAGGGCGAAGAGAATGACTGGTTCTCCTCCGGACTTATCCGCGTGTTCGCGGTGCTCTTTATCGGCGGGATCATTAGTCTGGCGGTGTGGGAGTGGCGCCACAAGAACCCTCTCATCAACTTGAAGCTGTTCCGATTTCGAAACTTCGCCATCTGTTGCTTCCTGATGATGCTGGTGGGCGGCGTGCTGAATGCGAACACCGTGCTGCAGCCGCAGTTCATGCAGGAGCTGCTGGGGTATAACGCCACCACCGCGGGGCTTGCGCTGACGGCAGGCGGCATCACTCTCGTGTTTGTGATGCCGTTTGCCGGATACGCCACAGGCAAGGTTTCCGCGCGGACGCTGACACTGATCGGCTTCACCATGCTGGTGCTGACCTTTCGCTACGCGGCAGAG
>JAJYBT010000663.1 GCA_021778875.1 Acidobacteriota bacterium
CACGGCTTAAGGCGGAACGCATCTGCAACCGAGGCACGCGGGTCTACAATCAAGAGAGATGGCTGACGCACTGTATCTGAGTCTTTGGTATCCGAGTCTGCGGCTGGCGGGACTGGCAGACAAGCTGACCGCCGTGCTGGGAGCGTTTGCCGTGCATGGTGGCGATGCTCGCGTGTATGCCGCCACGGTGTGGCCCGTTAACTGGAGCGAGTCGCCGGTGTTTCAGCGCGTGTATGGCCGGGGCGAGCGCGGTGCGGAGCCGCGGCAGGCCGTGGAAGAGGCGCTGGAACTGCTGCACGAGGACTACGCCTACGAGTTCCAGATTGGATGGAGCCTGTGGGAGCTGGAGACGGCGCCGAATCTGGACCCGCGCTGGGCGCGCGAGCCGCGGCTGGTGCGCGTCATCGGCTTTGGCCCGCTGTTTGACGAGGGCGCCTACGAACAGGACGGGCACATCCGCGTGGAGTTCGGCACGGACGCGGCGTTTCTCGACGAAGAGATGGAACTGGACGCCACCGCCGCCCGGCACGTGGAAGAGAATGTGCGGCAACTGGTGGAACTGACGGCTGCGATCGAGAAGGGTTCCGGCGCGACGGCGCGCCTGCTGTGGAGCGAGATGGGCGAGAGCCTGGCGCAACGGCTGACGGCACGGCTCGGCCTGGGGAACTGACGCGTGCGACTCACCATTGAACGGCTGCGAACACTGATTCTGGCGGCAGGCGTGCTGCTGGTGGTGGCGATTGCCGTGTTCCTGGCCATTGGCAAGTGGAAGAGCCCGTTCAGCCGCAAGGATCTGCCCAGCAGGCTGGCGGGGAATATCCAGCAGGACTTCAGCGGGCTGACGTATACGCAGGCGCACGGCGGGCATACGCTGTTCAAGATTCACGCCTCCAAGGTGGTGCAGCTGAAGGAAGGCAAGGCGCTGCTGCACGATGTGCAGATTGAGCTGTACGGCGAAGACGGCAGCCGCGTGGATCGTATTGAAGGCAGTGAGTTTGAGTACGACACCAAGGCGGGCATCGCCAGGGCTGCGGGGCCGGTGGAGATCACGCTGACGCGCCCCGGAGTGGCTCCCGCCATTGCACCCAAGGCAACGCCCAGCCATGCGCTGGAGGACAAGCAGCATCCGCTGGCTGCGGCGGCGCGGACAGCCGCGAGCGGCGAGGTGCATGTGGAGACCAGCGGCCTGGTGTTTAACCAGAACAGCGGCGTGGCGACGACCGACGAGCGGGTGGAGTTTCGCCTGGCGCAGGGCAGCGGCAGCGCGGTGGGCGCCTTGTACAAAGCCGAGGAAGGCCACCTGGTGCTGAACCGGGCTGTGCAGCTGAAGATGCAGCGCGGCGGGCAGCCGATGGAGTTGCTGGCCGAGCATGCGGTGTTTGAGCGCGGCGACCAGATCTGCCGCCTGTCCGCGGCCAGGGCCAGTTATCCGGGCGGTACGGCGCAGGCGCAGGAGGCGACGATTCTGTTTCGCGACGATGGCTCCGCGCAGCAGCTGGACGCCACGAACGGCATTCAACTGCAGACGGCGGCGGGCGGCAGGATGACGGCCCCGGAGGGCACACTTGCGTTTGATGTCCACAACCAGCCGCAGAAGGGACTGCTGAGCGGCGGCGTGACGATGGACTCCGACGCCAACGGCCAGAAGCTGCACGGCGCGGCTCCCACCATGCAACTGCAGTTCAGCAGCGACGGCGTGCTGCGCCAGGCGCATCTGGAGCGCGGCGTGCAGATCAGCAGCGAGGAACAGGG
The DNA here is from genome assembly GCA_021778875.1 of Acidobacteriota bacterium. The sequence goes on from JAJYBT010000663.1 coordinate 1,753, forward strand.
CACGGCAGGCGGCGTGCAAACCTGGGCGCGCAGGACGTGGCAGTCTCCGCTGGCGGATTTGGAGTTTCGCAGCGCCGGGCGTGGGCATGTGGAACTGGCGAGCATCCACGGCACGGGCGGCGTGGTGGTGACGGGCGAGAGCCGTCGCGGCAACGGGCCGGTGATGCCGTCGCGGATGTCGGCCGACGAGGTGACGGGGACGTTCGGCGCGGGCTCCGAGTTGACTGCGATTACAGGCACCGGGCACGCCAGCATGGAGGAGACGACGTCCGCGGGCAGCCGCCAGACCATGAGTGGCGACCGGCTGGTGGCCAACTTTGCACCGGCGGCGGGCCGGACAGCCGGCAGCAAGCCCACCGGCAGCAGGCCCAAAGGAGCGGAGGGCTCCGCGCAGATTCAGTCGGCAATGGTGCAGGGCAACGTGGTGCTGGTGCAGCAGCCGGCAGCGCGGGCGGGCCAGCCGGCTCCGGCGGCCATGCACGCCACGGCGCAGCGCGCCGACTACGAGGGCGCGGGAGTGTGGCTGCACCTGATCGGCAATCCGCGGGTGGAGGACGGCGGCCTGCAACTGGCGGCAGACAAGGTGGACGTCTCGCAGGCTTCCGGCGATGCGTTTGCCCGGGGCAATGTGAAGGCGACCTGGCTCGGCGAGCAGAACGGGAATGAGGCGCCGCGCAGGAGCACGCCCGCCTCCGAGCACATGGCGGACCTTGGCGGGCAGGGGCCCGCGCATGCCATTGCAGCCCAGGCGGAGCTGAGGCAGTCCAGCGGCGAAGTGATCTTCCAGGGGCAGGCGCGGCTGTGGCAGCAGGCCAATTCGATTGCCGCTCCGGTGATTGTTCTGAACCGGCCCCGGCAAACGCTGGTGGCGAGCACGGCCAGCGCGGCGGACCCGGTGCGGGTGGTGCTGGTGAGCGCGACGGCTCCCGCGCCGCAGCGGCCGGGCAGGCCCGAGGTGCCGTCTGTGGTGCGCATGCATGGCGGGGAGCTGAAGTACTCGGCTGCGGAGCGCAAGGCCGTGATGCGAGCCGGCGTAACGGGCGGCGTGACCGCGGAAACCACGGATTCCACGACGGTTTCCAACCAGGTGGAGCTGACGCTGCTGCCCCCCGGCAACCACGCGGGCCGGAACGGAGCCGCGGCGGAGGTGGACACCATGACCGCCAGCGGACACGTGCAGGTGTCGTCGCAGGGCCGGCGCGGCACCGGAGAGAAGCTTGTCTACTCAAATGATTCCGGAGAGTTTGTGCTGACCGGAACAGCCGCCGCGCCGCCCCGGTTGATTGATCCCGCCAAGGGCACGGTGACGGGGCAGGCTTTGATTTTCAATAGCCACGATGATAGCGTCAGAGTCGAAGGTGACGGCAGGAAGACCGTAACGGAA
>JAJYBT010000664.1 GCA_021778875.1 Acidobacteriota bacterium
CGAAGTCCAGACGCAGCATCTGCTGCTGTCCGCCCAGAATGCGCGTCTTGGTGATGGTGGGAAATTCCGCTGAAACCACAAAATGCGGCTCAATTCCGTTGGAGCGCAGGCAGGCGGAGAGCAGCTTCTCATTCTCATCGCTGCCGACAAAGCCCACCACAGTGGTTTGCGCGCCCAGATGGGCAAGGTTCATGGCCACGTTGGCTGCGCCGCCGGGCTTGTCGTTCTGGTGCATCCCACGCACCACGGGGACCGGCGCTTCGGGCGAAATGCGTCCCACCTCGCCCCAGATGTACTTATCGAGCATCACATCACCCACCACCAGCAGGCGCTTGCTGGTCCATTTGTGCTCGATCTCCCGGATTACCCGGTGCAACTGTTCAATCACCACGCCCCCTGTGCTTGCCGCGCGCCAGCAAAGCCAGGCCGGCTGGCATGCGCATGACTTGTTGTTATCATAACGGCGTGACCGACTCCGCTGACAGCTCCAGCGCGCGCAAACTTCAAACTATCTTCCTCGATCGTGACGGCGTGTTGAACCGGAAGATGCCGGAAGGCCGCTATGTGACCTCTGTGGGAGACTTTCACATCTTGCGCGGCGTGCCTGAGGCGATTGCCAGGCTCAATCGCGCGGGGATTCGGGTGATCGTCGTGTCAAACCAGCGCGGCATTGCCCTGGGACTTTATTCAGGCGCAGACGTGGATTCCATTCATGCCGGCTTTCAGAACATGCTGAAGGCCCATGGCGCGCACGTGGACGCCTTTTACTTTTGCTCCCACGACAAGGGACAATGCGACTGCCGCAAGCCGCTGACCGGCATGTTTGACCTGGCGCGGCGCGACTTTCCGGGCATCAGCTCCGCAACCAGCGCGATGATCGGCGACTCGCTCTCTGACATCGAGTTCGGCCGGCGGCTGGGCATGTTGACGGTCTTCATCGAGGGCGGCCCGGAACGGCAAAAGCCCGGCGCGCTGTCTGCCGCGGGCCTTGCCGACCTGCGCTTTCCGTCGCTCGCCGCGGCAGTAGACGCGCTGGCGCCGCACCTGACTCTACCCAATCCCTGAGTTCGAGCGCCTAATAGGCACGCAGGCTCAGAATCGCCTTCAGGATGTTCTCCGGCTGCGGCAGGATAGCGTCCTCAAGAACCGGCTGGTAGGCCACGAATGTGTCCATGGAGCCCACCCGGCGCACCGGCGCATCCAGTTCGTCGAAAAGCTCGTCGGCGATGCGGGCGGCTATCTCCGCGCCATAGCCCCAGCTCAACATATCCTCATGCACCACGATCACCCGGCTGGTTTTGCGCACCGAGGCGGCGATGGTCTCCCAGTCATACGGGTTGAGCGTGCGCAGGTCAATCACCTCGACGTCAATGCCGTGCTCGCGGTGGGCCTTTTCCGCCGCCTGCAGCGAGCGCGGCACCACAGCCCCATATGTCACCAGCGTGATGTGCTGGCCGGGTCTTACAACATTGGCCTTGCCAAATGGAATGGCAAAGTCCGGCCCCGGGTAGGGCGAGCGCCCGTAGGTTTCGCGGTACAGGCGCTTGTGCTCAAGGAACAGCACCGGGTCATCGCAGCGGATGGCCGTGCGCAGCAGGCCGTTGGCGTCGAGCGCATTGGAGGGGAACACGACGCGCAACCCTGGAATGTGGGTAAAGATGCTCTCACCCGACTGCGAGTGATAAATCGAACCGCCCGTCAGGTAGCCGCCGATGGGCACGCGCATGACGACGGGCGCTGCCCACGCGCCATTCGAGCGCCAGCGCATCAGCGCAAGCTCGTTGCGAATCTGGTGCATGGCCGGCCAGATGTAGTCGAAGAATTGAATCTCAACAACAGGCTTCATGCCGCGGACCGCGTAACCCACGGCGCGCCCGACGATGTTCGCCTCGGCAAGCTGCGCGTTGAAGACGCGCTCGGAGCCGAACTCGGTCTGCAGTCCAGCCGTCAGCTTGAAGACGCCACCCTTGCCCTTGACCTCAGACAGCACAGCCTCGCGACTGGCATCGGCCACATCTTCGCCATAGACGACAATGCGCGGGTCGCGGCTCATCTCGTCGTGCAGGCAGGCGTTGATCAAATCGGCCATGGTGCGCGGCGCGCTGCCTTTGGCGCTGGCTGACTTGCCGGGAGCGACGCCAGCCGCCTGTTTATCTGCGCTTGCAAAAGCAGAACTGGTCGGGTCCAGGTCCTCGGAATACACGTGCTTCGTAATCCCTGCAATCTCCGGCAGAGGCGCCTCAAGGGCGCGCTCGGCAGCCTCGGCGGCTTCACGGTCTGCCGCCTGCTCCAGCGCAGTGATTTCTTCAGCGCTCAGAATGCCTTCGCGCAGCAGACGCATCTGCATGCAGGTGAGCGGATCGCGCATGGCGTCCGCCTCGCGCTCCGCGGTCGAGCGATACAGCTTGTCATCGTCGGAAAGCGAGTGGGAGTATGGCCGAGTGACGTGGCCATGCACAAATGCAGGCCCCTTGCCTGCGCGGCAGTGCTCCGCCGCCGCCTGGAACGTGCGCAGGCAGACTTCAGGATCGGCGCCATCGATCTCCGCAAAATAGAAATTGGGGAAGTTGGCCACGAGCCTGGAAATGTTTCCGCCCGGCGTGTTCACCTCCACGGGCACGCTGATGGCGTAGCCGTTGTCTTCCACGCAGAAGATGACGGGCAGTTTTTTATTTGAAGCCGTGGCCAGCGCTTCCCAGAACTCGCCCTGCGACGTGGAGCCCTCGCCGAGCGACGTGAACGCCACTTCGTCGCCGTGGAACTCTACTTCGTGAAAAGCCCGGTAATCACCCTCTGCTTTGGCTGCGGCCTCGGGGTGACGGCTGAAGTAGCGCCCAGCCTCAGCACAGCCCACGGCATGCAGCACTTGCGTGGTGGTAGAGGACGACGTGCTGACGATGTGCAATGCTCGGCTGCTCCAGTGGGTTGGCATCTGGCGGCCGCCGCTGGCCGGGTCAGTGGCCGCGCCCACGGCCTGCAGGAACATCTCAGCCGGCGTAACACCCAGCGTCATGCACAACGCCCGGTCGCGATAATACGGGAAGAACCAGTCATAGCCGGGCCGCAGGGCCAGCGCTGCGCCCACCTGCAGCGCTTCGTGACCAGCGCCAGAAATCTGGAAGAAAATCTTC
>JAJYBT010000665.1 GCA_021778875.1 Acidobacteriota bacterium
TGCCTACGTGCGGCTTGAATGCGCCCATGCGGCTGCGCAAAAACGCGGCTGCCTCTGCTACCTGATCCCAGTAACTCATAGCTTCGCGTGTCCCAATCCTCTCCGAATTTTACAGGTCCCCGATGCGCGGGACATGCGCGACTGGCTCAGAATGAGACGATGGAGTTACCCCTTATGTACGCTCTGCGGAGGTTGAACGCATGAAGCAAATCATTGCCATCATCTTTGGCGTGGGCCTGCTTGGCAACGCGCTGCTGTTTGTTCCGCAGGCGCTCGCGGTGTGGCGCAAGAAGAGCGACGAGGGCATCTCGCTGATTACGTTTGGCGGATTCAACATTCTTCAGGCGTTGGGCATCGTGCACGGCTACTACCAGCAGGACCTTTCGCTGGTGATCGGCATGGCTGCCAGCCTGCTTACCTGTGGCACGGTCACGGCGCTTACGGTTCTGTTCCGCCTGCGCCGCCGTCGCGCCGTTGCGCAGTCTGGTAACTGAGCGCGAGCATCATGGCGGCGGATAACCCCAGCAGTCCGCCGACGGCAAACAGGCCGCCCGCATAGCTGCCCGACTTCTGCTTGAGCCAGCCGATCAGGAACGGCCCGATAAATCCGCCGAGGTTGCCGATGGAGTTGATGAGCGCGATGCCGGCTGCTGCGCTGGCGCCGGAGAGAAACGCGCTGGGCACGGCCCATAGCGGAGCCTTTGCGGCGCTGATGCCCACGTTCACAATCACCAAGGCCAGCACTACGGCGAGCGCGGTTTGCGCAACGCCTGCCCACGCAAGGCCCGCCCAGGCCAGCAGGCAGGGGATGACCACGTGCCAGGTTCGCTCCAGGGTGCGGTCAGAGTGTTGCGCCCACGCAATCATGGCCACAATCGCCACCAGGCTTGGCACGGCGTTCACCAGCCCGGTCTGCAGCGGAGTGAATCCGAATTGCCGCAGGATCAGCGGCGCCCACAGCCCCAGCGTGTACAGCCCCGCCGAAGTGCCCAGATAGATGAGCGAGAGCGCCAGCACGCGTGGATTGCCCAGCGCCGCCCAAGCTCCGCTGACGTGTCCCGCGTCGGCAGCCCTGGTTGAGCGCTCCCGCTCCAACTCGGCTACCAGCCAGTCGCGTTCGTCGGTTTGCAGCCACGTTGCCTGCTCCGGCTTGTCTGTGAGGACGCGCAGCACCAGCAGGCCGAGCACAATGGCCGGGAGCGCCTCCAGAATGTAGAGCCACTGCCAGTTGCTCAGCCCGGCTAGCGGCGGCATCTCCATGATGGCCCCGGAGATGGGCGAGCCGATTGCGGTGGAGAGCGGCGCTGCGGCCATGAACGCAGCCGCCGCAACGGCTCTGTGGCGTGCAGGGAACCAGAGGCTCAGATAGAGGATGATGCCGGGGAAGAAGCCTGCCTCTGCCGCGCCGAGCAGAAAGCGCAAGGCATAAAAGCTGTGAGGACCGGTGACAAACGCAGACGCAGCCGAGACCAGACCCCAGCTCACCATCAGGCGCGCTATCCAGACCCGCGCGCCGACGCGGTAGAGAATCAGGTTGGATGGCACCTCAAACAGAAAATAGCTGACAAAGAAGAGCCCGCCGCCCAGCCCGAACATGGCGGGCGTCAGGCCGATGGCCTTGTTCATGCCGAACGCGGCAAAGCCAACGTTTACGCGATCCAGAAAGCTGACGAAGTAGAGCAGTATGACGAACGGAAGAATCCGCCGCCGCAGCTTGCCCACCACGCGCAACTCGAGTGCAGCGCTCATGCGAGAGACGGCGCTTGACCGGGCTTGCCTGCGGAGCGGATCTCTGCGCAAACGGCCTGGGTGACCTGCGCCGTGGTGGCTTCGCCGCCGAGATCGCGCGTGTGCAGCTCCGGATTCGCCGTGACGTGCTCGATGGCGCACATGACGCGCTGTGCCGCGTGGATCTCGCCCAGGTGCTCCAGCAGCATGACCACGCTCCAGAACGTGCCAACGGGATTCGCCAGCCCCTTGCCCATGATGTCGAAGGCCGAGCCATGGATGGGCTCGAACATGGACGGGTACACGCGCTCCGGGTTGATGTTGCCCGTGGGCGCAATGCCCAGGCTGCCGGCCAGCGCCGCGGCCAGGTCGCTGAGGATGTCCGCATGCAGATTCGTTGCCACGATGGTGTCGAGCGAGGAGGGACGGTTGACCATACGCGCCGTTGCAGCATCCACGAGCTCTTTGTCCCACGTCACGTCGGGGAAATCCTTTGCCACTTCCGCGGCGATCTCGTCCCACATGACCATGGCGTGGCGCTGCGCGTTGCTCTTGGTGATGACCGTGAGCAGCTTGCGCGGCCGCGACTGCGCCAGCCGGAAGGCGTATCGCTGAATGCGCTCCACGCCCGCGCGGGTCATCACGGACATGTCTGTCGCCACCTCGATGGGATGTCCCTGATGCACGCGTCCGCCCGCGCCGGAGTACTCGCCCTCGGTGTTTTCGCGCACGATTACCCAGTTCAGGTCTTCCGGTTTGCAGCGCTTCAGCGGCGCGTCAATGCCGGGCAGGATGCGCGTGGGCCGCACGTTGGCATACTGGTCCAGCCCCTGGCAGATCTTCAGGCGCAGGCCCCAGAGCGTTACGTGGTCCGGAATCTCCGGATCGCCCGCGGAGCCGAAGAGAATCGCATCCATGCCGCGCAGCGCGTCAAGCCCGTCGGGCGGCATCATTGCGCCGTGGCGGCGATAGTAGTCGCCGCCCCAGTCAAAGTGCGTGAACTCAAACTGAAATGTGTTCGCGGTCCCGGCCAGCGCTTGCAGCACTTCGCGACCTGCCGAAATCACTTCTTTCCCGATGCCGTCGCCGGGCACCAATGCAATGCGATACGTCTTCATCTGACTCGTTCCTGTACTGCAGTGGGCGATCTGCTCAGCCTAGAAATATTCCCGCAATGGCGGCGGAGATGAGGTTGGCCATGGTTCCTGCCAGCATGGCGCGGACGCCCAGCCGCGCGAGATCGTTGCGCCGCTCCGGCACCAGCGCACCAATGCCGCCAATCTGCATGCCGATGGAGCCGAGGTTGGCAAAGCCGCACAGGGCAAACGTGGCAATGGTGAACGACCGCGGCGCCAGCATGGCCTTCTGCGTGCCGAGCGCAATGTAGGCCACCACTTCG
>JAJYBT010000666.1 GCA_021778875.1 Acidobacteriota bacterium
ACAGCAACAAAAGCACAATCGCAAGAAGTATCAAATCCACGGTTTCGCTCCTAATCGTTCTGAAACGCTATCAGTCCACGTTGGAGTAGGCTGATACCCAATCACCGAATGCCGACAGACGCAGGTTGGTCACTAGCGCGGGGTGATCTTCAGGTTGTTGTGAACTGCTCCAACCGATTTGACTTCGCCGCTAGTTCTGTGGCGCGATCCGACTCATCTTTGCTGTTGGCGGTAAGGTGTCTTTACCGACTTCTTGATATCCGCTTCGGCGTCACCGACCGAGGCCTGGACCGCGCCGACGTTTTTCTGGATATTGCCTTTCACTTCAAGGCTCTTATCGCCCGCAACTTTGCCAACGACCTCCTTCACCTTGCCTTGCGCTTCTTCGGCGCGGCCTTTGACCTGATTCTTGTTGATGCTCATGATTTGCTCCTGAGAAAATGAGCCGACCCAATGTCGACGCGTGGCAAACACCACACAATCGCACAGTAGTTCATGGTCTAGGCCAGGTCTGTTCGCTGACGCACACGTCCAGTAAGCCATCCGCAGGAGAGATGGCCTCCGGCACATCATTCCCTGCCATGGCCTTCTGGAGTTCGTAACCGCTCCGGTTTTGTCGCCGTATCGCGTGGCGCCGGAAATCTGCGAAATCCTTGTAAGCCGACTATCGGGACGGGGTGGCCTGAGAAGCATCACTGGCCGGCGTTGCGCCAGCAGATGATTCAAGCCATAGCGCCACCGCTTGGGCCATGATCGCCTGCATGCCGCCCTCATGGCCGACAGCGCGCTCGCGTAGGCGGCTGACCAACTCGGCGGGAAGCCTGCAGGCAACCGGCACCAGCTTGACTGCGGAGTTCCGCGACTTGCGTTCGGGCCTCGCCCCGGCAGGGCTTTGTCCAAAACGCTGCGGAACGATGCCCGACTTCATTTTCCCGTCGAGTTTTTTCGCCAGGTGTTTCTCGAGATCCGTCTTCTTCATGCTCATGGGTCGTTCCCGGTGGATTGGCCGCCATTGTCTACCACGGTGTTCGGCAGGCTCGATCTGGAACACCGTTGGCGTGCGAAAAGGGCGTGGGTACACTGGAGTGAGGCTTGCGTTCGAGAATTGGCGTCGCCACCCTTGGCTTCCCGCAGCCCAAGGGCCAGCCGAGAACGGCGGCATGGGCAAACGACCGCTATCCGGCGGATCCGTCGCCCGTCTTCTGTTGCAATGCACGGGCTGGTGAGTAATACCGAAAAGGGAGCCGACCGTTGGACATCAAAGCCCTGCAAACGACCCTGCGCGAATTCGCCGCCGAGCGCGACTGGCCAGCGTTTCACACGCCCAAAAACCTGGCGATGGCCTTGATGGTGGAAGCCGCGGAACTGGCGGAAATCTTCCAGTGGATGACGCCGGAACAATCGCGGGCCGCGCATGCGGACGTCGTGCTGCAGGAGCGCATTGGCGACGAAGCCGCCGACGTGCTGCTCTATCTGCTGCAACTGGCCGACCACACCGCCGTCGATCTCAAGCGTGCCGTGGGCCGCAAACTGGTCAAGAACGCCAAGAAGTATCCGCCGCGGCGTCCGGGGCTTCCAGCCGGTCCGACGAGCGCGGCGGACGCGCAGACGCATGTGCTGGTGGATTGGGAGAATGTTCAACCCAGGGATACCGACATTCGCAACTTGGCACCTGATGTGACCGACGTCTGGCTGTTCCATGGTCCTCGCCAGAAGAAGGTGGATGCGCACCAAGGTTCGTTCGGTGATCGCATCACCCTGGTGCCCATCGCGCGCGCCGGCAAAAACGCGCTGGACTTCCATCTTTCGTTCTACATGGGCTATATCGCGTCCCGGCATCCGCATGCCCGTTTCGTGGTGATTTCCAACGATAAGGGTTATGCGCCCATGATCGAGCACGCCACGGGCTTGGGGTTTTCCGCCCGCCAGGTTGGGTTTACCCAGGGCAAGGTGGCGGTCAAGCGCGCTCCGAGCAAGACACCGGGGGCCAAGACGGCCGCCAACGCCAAAGGCTCGGGCAGCCAAACCGCAGCGAAACAACCCGCTGCCGAGCCACCGTCCACGGCCCCAGCCGCCAAAACCGCAAGACCCAGAAAAGCAGCCACGGCCAAACCGGCGAAAGCCAAGACGGACAATTCGCCGCCAGAGATCACAACGCCGCCGGCAAAGAGCCCAACGGCGAAAGTCGCGCCAGCCAAACCCGCATCACCCGCCAAACGCACGGCCCGAGCGAAAAAAGCCGCCGTGATGTCGGCAGCGTCAAGCACGGTACGCGCACCAGAGAACACGACAACTCCAAAGCCGGAAGATTTGCGCAAAGCATTCAACCATGTCGAGGCCAGTATCAGGAAGTCAGCCAACAAGCCGGCGCGCCAAGCCAGACTGGTGGCCAGCATCAAGTCCCTGCTGGGCGCTGCGGCGGACGATGCCGTGGTCCGGGCCGTCTTGCGCCAGCTACAGGATGGTGGCAAGGTGCGCATCGACAGCAAGGGTGCGGTGACCTATGAGCTGTAGGCTCAAGTTCCGATTCCGGGGACATGCCGCGCCAAACATGGCCTGATCCGATGGGTCCGGAACACGACCGAGGGCTGAATGATGTCGCTTCGAACCCTGCCGATTGACGATCGGCTTTTCCAGTACGTTCTCGACCACTCGCTGCGCGAGCACCCGGCGCAAAAGGCGCTGCGCGAGGCCACCCGCGACCATCCGCAAGCCGGGATGCAGATTGCGCCCGACCAGGGCCAGTTCATGGGTCTGCTGGTCAAGATGCTGGGCGCGCGCCGCACGATCGAGATCGGGACGTTCACCGGCTACAGTGCTCTGACTGTAGCCTTGGCGCTGCCCGCCGATGGCCATGTGCTGGCTTGCGACATCAACGACGCGTACACCCGCATCGGACGGCCCTTCTGGAGCCAAGCCGGGGTCGACCACAAGATCGAGCTCGTCCTGGCACCGGCGCTGCAGACGCTCGAGGCGCGCTTGTCTGCAGGCGAGGCCGGAAGTTACGACTTCGCCTTCATCGACGCCGACAAAGTGAACTACCCCCACTATTACGAGCGGTGCCTCGATCTGGTGCGCGTGGGCGGCCTGATTGCCTTCGACAACATGCTCTGGGGTGGTGC
>JAJYBT010000667.1 GCA_021778875.1 Acidobacteriota bacterium
TTGAACGGTCCCGATAGTAGCACATTTGGCGGTCGTTGCAATCCCCCATTCACATAACTTTGGTCAATGCGCGGCAGGCTGCACCATAGGTGGTGAAACTGGCCGCGGAAGTTACCAGAGTGACGCGCGGAGGGAGCGGAAATTTCCGCGCGGAAGGCGTTAATTCCTGTGCGAGTTGAAGTTGCTGTTGTTCAGCCGCAGGCACATCGCGCTGGATTCCTGGCGCAACCTGCGATACACTTAATACTTGCCGTCAAGGCGCAGATTTTTTTAGAGGAAACAGGAGCGCATTTCCATGCCCAAGCGCACATTTCAACCCAACCGCCGCAGCCGCGTAAAGACCCACGGCTTCCGCGCACGCATGAAGACCAAGAGCGGCGCCGCCGTGCTGAGCCGCCGCCGCGCGATTGGCCGCAAGCGTGTGGCCGTCAGCGCCGGTTATCGCGACTAACCCATTCCCGCCGCTTTGTTGTGGCCGGAATGGCAAACGCCTTTCGCCGTTCCGGCTCAGACGCCTTCCGGCAAAGTCATGAGCACACATCTCAACGCTGATCCGCGCCAGGCTGCGCTCGATTCCGCGGCGCATCGCCAGTCTCTGGCCGGTGCGCGGCTGTGCAGGCACGCGGACTATCAGCGCGCCTATGCGGCCAGCCGCAAGCGCCAGTCGGCGTCCATGAGCTGGTTTCTTGCGCCGCAGGCAGAGCCCGCGGGGCCGCGCGTGGGGCTCACCGCCGGCAAGGTGGTGGGCAAGGCTCATGAGCGCAACCGCATCAAGCGGCGCATGCGCGAGATTCTTCGCCGCCACCTGGATATGCTGCCCGAGGGCTGCGACCTGATTCTTCATCCGCGCCGCGCCGTTCTCACTGCGGAGTTTGCGCAACTGGATGCTGAAGTTGTGCGGATTCTGGGACAGGCGAAAGCTCTGGCGGCACAGTTCTCGCCCGCAAAGCCGGTTGTATGACCCGCATTCTTCTTGCACTGCTTGCCTTGTATCGCCGCTGGCTTTCTCCCGCGCTGCATTCGCTGGGGGCGGGCGGAGGTTGCCGCTTTGTGCCCACCTGCTCGGAGTATGCCGCCGTCGCCATTGCCACCCACGGTCCCCTGCGCGGTGTAGGGCTTGCTGTGTGGCGGCTGCTGCGCTGTCATCCTCTTTGCCGCGGTGGACTTGATCCGGTCCCGCCGGCCGCCACGGCAAGCCATTTTCGGCACAAACCGTTACCATAGGAAGAGTGGCGCCCGATGGCGCTTCGCTTCCAAAACGACAGGACGTTTCCTTTGCCCGAAATTCAAAATCCCAATCTTGAGCCGCGGGGTTCCGGCGGCGGCAGCAGCGGCGGCGACTTCCGCAGCCTGATGACCTTCACATTTGTGGCGCTTGCGCTTGTGCTTGCATTCCAGTACTTCAAGCCCAAAGAGGCCGCGCCTGCTCCTGAGGCGCAGACGCAGCAACAGTCGCAGCCGGCGGCTCAGCCGGCGCCGGGTGGCCAGCCCGCGCCCGGCGTCGCCGTTGCGCAGGCTCCGGCAGCCGCCGGGGCCATTGGCGCCGCGGCCGAGAGCGAGACGACGGTCGAGAATGAAATGTACCGTATCGTCTTCACCAATCGCGGCGCGCAGGTGAAGCACTGGATTCTGAAGAAGTATGACACCACCGACGGCAAGCCTCTGGATCTGGTGCAGCCGCAGCTTGCTGAGCGTTTCGGACTGCCGCTCGCACTCTTCACCTATGATCCGGCGCTGAACACGCAACTGAATCAGGCGCTCTATCAGGCATCAGCCACGGGGCAACTGCTGACGCCGGGCACGCTGACGTTCCACTATGCGCAGGGCGGCCTGGACGTGGTGAAGATTTTCAGCTTTGACGCGACCTATGTGATCACCGTCGAGACTCAGGTTCGCCGCAACGGCGCGCCGGTGCGCGCGCTGGTTTCCTGGCCGGCGGGCCTGGGCGACATGGAAGAGTTTTTCCCCTCGTCGCAGACGCGCAGCACAGTGCTCACGCTTTCCCAGTTTGATTACTCGATCGACGGCAAGCATGACTCGATCAAGGCGGCCAAGGTCAATGGCAATGCAACGCTCGACCAGCCTTATGAATATGCCGCTGTGAGCGATCTCTACTTTACTGCGGCGTTTCTGCCCGATGCGCCCGCTCGCACCACGCTGGTCACGCTGCACAATGCGGTCGATCTTCCCTCGAACCTGAGCGACCCAAACAGCCAGAAGAAGCCTGAGCCCGTGCTGGGCCTGGCCGTGGGCGACACCAGCGGCTACACCCGCCTGCGCCTCTACGCAGGTCCCAAGCAGATGGACGTGCTGAAGACCATCCACGCGATGAGCGCCGACGGCAAGCCGGACGGCCCGTCGCTGGAATCGATAATCCAGTTCGGCGACTGGCTCGGCATCATTGCCAAGCCGCTCTACCTGGCCCTGCGCTGGCTACGCGAGCTGCTTGGCCCGGGCGCGTACAACTGGGGCTGGGCCATCATCGTCATCACCGCGATCTTCAACCTGGTGCTGCTGCCCACGCGGTTCATGATGATGAAGTCTTCGCTGAAGATGATGCGCATTCAGCCCAAGGTTGAAGGCATCAAGAAAAAGTACGCTCATCTCAAGATGAACGACCCCAAGCGAAGCGAGATGAACGCGGAGATGATGACGCTCTACAAGACCGAGGGCGTCAACATGTACGGCGGCTGCCTTCCGCTGCTCTTTCAGATGCCGCTGTTCTTCGCGTATTTTCGCGTGCTGCAGAATGCGGTGGAACTGCGCCAGGCGCACTGGTTCTGGCTCACGGACCTGTCCGCGCCGGACCCGCTGCACATTCTGCCTGCTCTCATCATCGTCACCATGTTCCTTACGCAGTACATGACGCCTTCTCCAGGCATGGACCCGACCCAGCGACGGATGATGGCGTTCATGATGCCCGTGATCTTCGGCTTCATGCTCTGGCACTATGCATCAGGACTGGCGCTCTACTGGATCACGGGCAACATTATCAATCTCGCCATCCAGGTGGGCATCAACCAGTCCAGCATGGGCAGGGAAATGCATGCCATTGCCGCGCGGCGCGCCTCAAAGAAAAGCGGCAGCGGTCCGCGCGTGGTGGAAGGCCGCCGCTAGGACA
>JAJYBT010000668.1 GCA_021778875.1 Acidobacteriota bacterium
CTTGCCTTCGCGCGGCTGGTGAGTGAAATGGAGATAATTGAGCCACCAGGTGTTGTTTAGGCCGGGTAGTTTCGTGTCGAGTTCCTGTTGCCAGTCCAGCCACCAGAAATTGATACCCTGCTTTTCCAGCGGGTGAAGGACAATGTTGAAGTAGCTCCTCGCCCATTTCTCGTTGGTGGGGTCGAAGGGAACGTATTTCTTCGTTGCCGGGTCAATGCCCATGGCCTTGGCCATCGCCGGATACGCAGCCTCCCATGGCTGAATACCTGAGGCAGGGTGCAGGTTCAGGCTGGTCTTCAGCCCCTCAGCGTGGAGCTTGCCAAGAAACTGATCCGGATCAGGAAAGAGCAGCTTGTTCCACGTATAGCCCGTCCAGCCGAGGCTGTGGCCGGACTGATCCACTTGCCCTGCTGCTTCGAGCTGTGCCTGGTTGATGTGCCAGTCCATGTCGATAACGAATACGTCCAGCGGCGTGTCATTTTCGTGGAAGCCTTTGATGATCTCCTCAATCTCCTGGTCGCTGTAGGCCCAGTAGCGCGACCACCACGCGCCGAACGCAAATCGCGGCGGCAGCGGAATGCGCCCGGCCACGCGCACAAAATCGCCCAGCGCCTTGCGGTAGTCGTGCCCGTAGCCGAAGAAGTACCAATCCTGACGTTCGCCGGCGGGCCGCTCCATCACCCACGGCCAGGGGCTTTTTTCGCCTTGGGCGAAACGGAAATCGGCGGAATCGAACAGCGGTCTCGTCGAGTCGTCCACTACCGCCCAGCCTGAGCGCGATACCAGCCCCTCACCAATCGGCTCCTTGGTCTTGCTGCCCAACGCACCATCCAGCGTGCGCGTGGTGCCCTGCAGGTTTTCATGGTCGGTCATGCCCGGGCGCCACACCACGTCCTTGCCATCCACCCTGAGGCTGATGGATAGGCACTCTGCCGTAAACCGGCCGTCGGCGGTGGGCGTGTAGCGCAGGGCCAACTGGTCTGTCTTGATGGTCAGAGTCTTGGCTTTGTTGACGGTCAGAATCGTTGCACCGAACTTCGGCACCGGCATGCGGCGATTGAGAAACACGAACGAAGCGTGGTCCTCAAATTTGCCATCCGCGGCCCACTCCATGCGGATCATCTGCGGCGTCAACACGGTGAATCGTGCCTTGCCCAGCGTGACGATGGCTTTGGGATCGGCCACCGGATCGGTGATGCCATTGCCCCCCAGAGGCTCTTCAGTCTCGGGCGCGGCCGGGGCGGCAACAGCATGCAGCGGTTCTGCAGCGCGGGCGGGGGCCGGCATCAGGGCAATCGCCCCGATTGAAGTTCCTGTTATGAGTCCGATTGCGGCAAAGTGATACAGAGAAATACGCAACTGTTCCCCCTTGGTTCTTGATTCCTCAGGGAAGCCTATCATTCGGGGATGAGAATCGTCGGAGGCAACCTGGAGGGCCTGCATGCGCCCCACCGCGAAGCATTGCGCCACCCGCCGCACAGAAATAGAAAGGCCCACCACGGCTGCAATAATGCTGCTCCGGGGTGGGCCTTCTTGTTGTCGAGCGCGACCAAAGCACGCGCTGTTTCTGTGACTACATGGTGATGTGGACCGAGTGTTCCAGCCTGAAAGTGAGCATGGTTTCCGCTGGAAGCAGGATCTGCTTGTTGCCCGTGAAGGCGCTGCCTGCCGTTCCGCCGCCCGCACCTACAAGACCGCCAATCAGCGCTCCCTTTCCACCGCCGGCCAGACCGCCAATCAGCGCGCCCAGGCCCGCGCCACCGCCGATGAATTCAGCGCTGCGTTTGCCCTTGCCCTGCTCCACCTTTGAAACCGTGCTGGTGGCCACCGGATAGCTGCCGCCTGCGGTTTGTACCCGCTCCAGGCGAAGTGCCAGATACGCGCCGCCCTTAAACCGGCCCAGCGGCTTGGCGTCAATCACTGTGCCCTCAGCACGAGCGCCCCGTGCAATAACCGCCTGCCCATTGACGAGCACATCGTCGGCCACAGTCGCGCTGAAGCTGTCGCCCGCCTGGCTGATCTTCGAGCCCAGATCCTGATCGAGGCGTACGCGAATCGCGGTTCCGCTTGGCAGGTCAACCATCTGTGGCGGAGGTGGCTGCTGTGGGCCCTGCGGTGCCCCACCAGCATAGCCCTGCCCGCCTGGTCCCGCCGGTTGGCCTGGCTGGCCACCACCGGGTTGTCCAGGCGCTGGGCCCGTCTGCGCAGTTCCCGGTGTGGTGGGCTGTGCGTTCTGGTTATCGGCTGGCTGGGTCGTGCTCTTGCATCCGCTCAGCGAGAAAAAAGCGGCCAGCGCAAACACTGCAATGGGAACAATCTGACGATTCAATTTCATACCGCGGCTCCTTAAGGGGGAATTACGGATTACGATTCCTACAATGAGGGGGCGCGCCAGCACCCCCGGTCACGCCTTGTAGGTTATATGTCGAGGTTCTTAACGTCCAGAGCATTATCCTCGATGAACTTCCGCCGCGCCTCCACGTCTTCACCCATCAGCGTAGTGAAGATTGCCTCTGTCTCGGCAATATCTTCCAGCTTGACCGAGAGCAGTGTGCGGCGCTCCGGGTCCATCGTCGTCTCCCACAACTGCGAGGAGGTCATCTCTCCAAGTCCCTTGTAGCGCTGCACCTGGTAGTCCTTCTTGCCCTGCTCAACGATGTAGGTAAACAATTCGCGTGCGGTCTGCTTCTCCACCGGCTCGCGCTGTGCTCGCGCGGAGCGCCGGGCTTGCTTAGCTTCAGCCTGCGCCTCGGCGCCCTCAGATTCTTCAGTGTCCTCCGCCGTTGCCTCCACAGCCGCTTTGCTGGCGAACTCGATGAGGAACGGCGGCTCCAGGAATTCCTTGATGAGCGTGTATTTGGCCATCATCTGGCGGAACTCCGGGCTGGAAACCAGCGTCCAGTCGATCCGGCGCGTGGCGCCCTGGGAATCCGTAAAGCTGATAGACCAGGTGTGGTGCTCCTCGTCCTCGACCGGCTCGCTTACTTTGAATTGAAACTCGTCTGCACGTTCAGTCAACTCTGCGTAAAGCAGAGCCAGCTTGGGCGGAACCTCGCTCTCGCTCTTCGACGCAAAATCAGAGCGGTGAACCAGCTCCGCGCGTGCCAGCAGCTCCGTGAGC